>NZ_JBHXTJ010000002.1:169508-372002 GCF_042677525.1 Streptomyces sp. NPDC127114 | reverse complement strand
CGGATGTGGAAGCCCAGTAATGGGTGGAGCTGACCGGTACTAATAGGCCGAGGGCTTGTCCTCAGTTGCTCGCGTCCACTGTGTTAGTTCTGAAGTAACGAACACGCCCCCCTTCGGGGTGCGCGGCGGTTCAACTTCATAGTGTTTCGGTGGTCATAGCGTTAGGGAAACGCCCGGTTACATTCCGAACCCGGAAGCTAAGCCTTTCAGCGCCGATGGTACTGCAGGGGGGACCCTGTGGGAGAGTAGGACGCCGCCGAACAAATTGTGACCTCAACCCCCGGACCTTGTCCGGGGGTTGAGGCATTTCTGCGTTCAGGAGACCCCTGTGCCGCCGGCCGTCGGGGCTGAAGGTAAGGTCATGGGGCCATCGTCAGCTCGTTCCCACAGGAGGCCCCCGGGTGGAGGTCCAGGAGACCCGCGTTCAGACGGACCGGGTACTCACCATCCCCAACATCCTCAGCATGGCTCGCCTCGTCGGCGTACCCCTGTTCCTGTGGTTGATCCTGCGGCCCGTCTTCGGCGGACCCAACAGTGACGGCTGGGCGCTGCTCGTGCTGGCGCTCAGTGGTGTCAGCGACTATCTCGACGGGAAGCTCGCGCGGCGCTGGAACCAGATCAGCAGCCTCGGTCGACTGCTCGATCCGGCCGCGGACCGGCTCTACATCCTTTCCACCCTTCTGGGCCTTACCTGGCGGGAGATCCTTCCGCTCTGGCTGACCCTCGCGCTTTTGGCCCGTGAGCTGATGCTCCTGGTGATGGTGGGCATCCTCCGCCGGCACGGCTATCCGCCGCCGCAGGTGAACTTCCTCGGCAAAGCTGCCACTTTCAACTTGATGTACGCGTTCCCGTTGCTGCTCCTCAGTGACGGAGAGGGATGGCTTGCGTCACTCGCCGAAGTTTTCGGGTGGGCCTTCGCCGGATGGGGTACAACTCTGTATTGGTGGGCAGGGATCCTCTACGTGGTCCAGGTCCGTCGACTCGTGAAGGCGGATACCGCGGCCGATTGAGCCCGTCCGTCCTGTGCCTGGCAACGACGCCGGCCGGATGAAGACGCCCGAGGGCCATTGAGCGGACAGGTGAAGTCGGCAGGACCGTCGTCTCTTCAAGGAGGACGCTTCCGACATGAAGGCCGTCGTGATGGCCGGTGGCGAAGGCACGCGCCTTCGCCCCATGACCTCGAGCATGCCCAAGCCTCTTCTGCCGGTAGTGAACCGGCCGATCATGGAGCACGTCCTGCGACTGCTCAAGAGGCACGGTCTCAACGAGACCGTCGTCACCGTACAGTTCCTCGCCTCTCTCGTCAGGAATTACTTCGGGGACGGCGAAGAGCTCGGAATGGAGCTCACCTATGCCAACGAGGAGAAGCCGCTCGGCACCGCGGGGAGCGTGAAGAATGCCGAGGAGGCGTTGAAGGACGACGCCTTTCTCGTCATCTCGGGGGACGCCCTCACCGACTTCGACCTCACCGATCTGATCCGCTTCCACAAGGAAAAGGGCGCGCTCGTCACGGTCTGCCTGACCCGGGTGCCCAATCCCCTGGAATTCGGCATCACGATCGTCGACGAGGAAGGCAAGGTCGAACGATTCCTGGAGAAGCCGACCTGGGGCCAGGTCTTCTCCGACACGGTGAACACGGGCATCTACGTCATGGAGCCCGAGGTCTTCGACTACGTCGAGGCGGACGTTCCGGTCGACTGGTCGGGTGATGTCTTCCCGCAGCTGATGAAGGAAGGCAAGCCGATCTACGGCTATGTCGCCGAGGGCTACTGGGAGGACGTGGGCACCCACGAGAGCTACGTGAAGGCCCAGGCGGACGTCCTGGAGGGCAAGGTCGACGTCGACATCGACGGCTTCGAGATCTCGCCCGGCGTGTGGGTCGCCGAAGGCGCCGAGGTGCACCCCGACGCCGTGCTGCGCGGACCGCTGTACATCGGCGACTACGCCCAGGTGGAGGCCGGCGCGGAGGTGCGCGAGCACACCGTCATCGGGTCCAACGTCGTCGTCAAGAGCGGCGCCTTCCTGCACAAGGCCGTCATCCACGACAACGTCTACATCGGGCAGCAGAGCAATCTGCGCGGCTGTGTCGTCGGCAAGAACACCGATGTGATGCGGGCCGCCCGGATCGAGGACGGGGCCGTCATCGGGGACGAGTGCCTGATCGGTGAGGAATCGATCGTGCAGGGCAACGTCCGGGTCTACCCGTTCAAGACGATCGAGGCCGGCGCCTTCGTCAACACGTCCGTCATCTGGGAGTCCCGCGGTCAGGCGCACCTCTTCGGGGCCCGCGGTGTGTCCGGCATCATCAACGTGGAGATCACGCCCGAGCTGGCCGTACGGCTCGCCGGCGCGTACGCCACCACGCTGAAGAAGGGCGCGACCGTCACGACCGCGCGCGACCACTCCCGTGGCGCCCGGGCGCTGAAACGGGCGGTGATCTCGGCACTGCAGGCCGCCGCCATCGACGTACGCGACCTGGAGAACGTGCCGCTGCCGGTGGCGCGGCAGCAGACGGCGCGAGGCTCGGCCGGCGGGATCATGGTGCGCACCTCGCCGGGTGCGCCGGACTCCGTGGACATCATGTTCTTCGACGAGCGGGGCGCGGATCTGTCGCAGGCGGGCCAGCGCAAGCTCGACCGGGTGTTCGCGCGCCAGGAGTACCGGCGGGCGTTCCCCGGAGAGATCGGCGACCTGTCGTTCCCGGCCAGCGTGTTCGACTCGTACACCGGCTCGCTGCTGCGGAACGTGGACACCTCCGGCATCGCGGAGGCGGGTCTGAAGGTGGTCGTCGACGCCGCCAACGGAAGCGCGGGTCTCGTGCTGCCGAGCCTCCTCGGCCGGCTCCAGGTGGATTCGCTGACGATCAACCCGGGTCTCGACGAGTCGCGGCCCACGGAGTCGGCGGAGAGCCGGCGGGCCGGACTCGTACGGCTCGGTGAGATCGTGGCCTCGGCGCGTGCCGCGTTCGGGGTGCGCTTCGACCCCGTCGGCGAGCGGCTCTCGCTGGTCGACGAGCGGGGCCGGATCATCGAGGACGACCGGGCGCTCCTGGTGATGCTGGACCTGGTGGCGGCCGAGCGGCGGTCGGGCCGGGTCGCGCTGCCGGTGACGACCACGAGGATCGCCGAGCAGGTCGCCGCGTACCACGGCACACAGGTGGAGTGGACGACGACCTCGCCGGACGACCTTACCCGGGTCGGCCGTGAGGAGTCGACGATCTTCGGCGGTGACGGCCGTGGCGGGTTCATCGTGCCGGAGTTCAGCAGCGTCTTCGACGGTGCGGCGTCGTTCGTACGGCTCATCGGTCTGGTGGCCCGTACGCAGCTCACGCTCAGCCAGATCGACGCCCGCATTCCGCGCGCTCATGTGCTCAAGCGGGACATCGCCACCCCGTGGGCGGTGAAGGGCCTGGTGATGCGCCGGGTGGTGGAGGCGGCCGGTGACCGGTCCGTGGACACCACCGACGGCGTGCGGGTGGTGGAGGCCGACGGGCGCTGGGTGATGGTGCTGCCCGACCCGGCGGAGGCCGTCACCCATCTGTGGGCGGAGGGGCCGGACGACGGCTCCGCGCAGGCGCTGCTGGACGAGTGGTCGGCCGTCGTCGACAGCGCAGGTCACTGAGCCGCGGCGGACGGACGAGGCGTCCGAGCCGGGAGGTACCCGTCGGTACCTCCCGGCTCTTCGGTGGGGCCATTCGGCGGTAGGGCGTGCGACGTGCGACGATGTGCGGCATGTCGCAGCAGCCCCCCGTTCGGAGCACAGGAACGCCACCTCCGCGTCCGGACGCGTCGATGTCGCTGCTGAACAACGTGATCGACCACGCTCTGGACGACGGTTACGCGGAGGCCTCGGCCCGGCGCGCCGCCGAGGGCGGTGGGCTGCCCCGTACGATTCGGGCCAAGCTCGGGCTCGCGGCGGGCCTGGTGCTGGCGGCGGCCGTCGTGACGCTGGGTGCCGCCGAGGCGCGGGTGTCCGCGCCGGTGGTCGCCAAGGAGCGGCAGGAGCTGATCGACCGGATCGAGTCGGAGACCTCGGCGGCGGACGGGCTGGAGCAGGACGTCGAGCGGATCCGCGACGAGGTCGGCGAGCGGCAGCGCAAGGCGCTGGAGCAGCACGGCGGTGACCAGGCGGAGCTGGTGGCGCTGCTGTCCGGGGCGACGCCGGTGCACGGGCCCGGCGTGAAGCTGGTCGTGGACGACGCCAAGGGCACCGACACGGGTGGCGGCGGTCCGCGCGAGAGCAGTGGTTTCTCGGACACCGGGCGGGTGCGCGACCGTGACATGCAGCGGGTCGTGAACGGTCTGTGGGAGTCGGGTGCCGAGGCGGTCGCGATCAACGGTCAGCGGCTGACGGCGCTGTCGGCGATCCGGGCGGCGGGCGACGCCATACTGGTCGACAACAGGCCGCTGGTGCCGCCGTACACGATCCTCGCCGTCGGCGACGGACAGCGGCTGAGCACGGCGTTCCAGGACAGCGCCGACGGCCAGTACCTGCACGCGCTGCAGGAGAACTTCGGGATCCGTACGAGCATCTCGGCGGAGGGCGACGTGCGTCTGCCGGCCGCGTCGAGCCTGATCGTACGCACAGCAGAGCCGAGGGGAGCCGGGTCGGCGAAGGCCACCGGGCAGGCCACGGCCGACACAGGGAAGGGCACATCTTGATCGCCGTACTGGGCCTGATCGTGGGAGTCGTGGTCGGACTGTTGGTCCGGCCCGAGGTTCCGGCGGTGGTCGAGCCCTATCTTCCGATCGCCGTGGTCGCCGCCCTCGACGCGGTCTTCGGCGGACTGCGCGCCATGCTCGACGGGATCTTCGTCGACAAGGTCTTCGTGGTGTCGTTCCTGTCGAACGTGGTGGTGGCGGCGCTGATCGTCTTCCTCGGTGACAAGCTGGGCGTCGGAGCGCAGTTGTCGACCGGTGTGGTCGTCGTGCTGGGCATCCGGATCTTCTCGAACGCCGCCGCCATCCGTCGGCACGTGTTCCGGGCGTGAGGCCGATGAGCGAGAACGAGCACGAGAACGAGAACGCGAACGGGCGGGACGGGCAGCCGGCGCGGGAGCCGGGCGAGGCCGGCGCGCCGCAGCCGCGACCGCAGTCGCAGCCCGGACGCCAGCCGCAGCCGGGTCCGCAGCCGAAGCCGCAGCCGGGCGCGCACCCGCAGCCGCGACCGCAGTCGCAGCCCGGACGCCAGCCGCAGCCGGGTCCGCAGCCCAAGCCGCAGCCGGGCGCTCAGCCACGGCCGCTGCCCGGCGCCCAGCCGCAGCCGGGACCGCAGCCCCGGCCTCGGCCCGTACCCCCGTCCCAGCCTCCGTCCGGGTCCGTCCCCCCGTCCCAGCCCGCACCTCAGCCCCCGGCGGCGCCCGTGCCCCGGTCCGAGCCGTCGATGAGCGGGCGGCAGCGGCTGGCCGCCAGTCTGTGGCCGCCGCGGGTGACGCGGGCCCAACTCGTCGTCGCCCTGCTGTTGTTCGTCCTCGGCCTCGGTCTGGCCATCCAGGTCCGGTCGACGAGCGACAACAGCGCGCTGCGCGGCGCCCGCCAGGAGGACCTGGTGCGGATCCTCGACGAGCTCGACGACCGCACCCAGCGCCTGGAGGACGAGAAGACCCGTCTGGAGAGCCAGCGCAACGAGCTGGAGTCCAGCTCGGACCAGGCCGAGGAGGCCCGCAAGCAGACCCAGGAGAAGGAGCGGCAGCTCGGCATCCTGGCCGGTACGGTCGCCGCCGAGGGCCCCGGGATCACGCTGACGATCACGGACTCCGCCGGTGCCGTCGAGTCGGACATGCTGCTCGACGCCATCCAGGAGCTGCGCGCGGCGGGCGCGGAGGCGATCCAGGTCAACGACGTGCGCGTGGTGGCCGACAGTTACTTCTCGGGCAGCGGACGAGACATGTCGATCGATGGAACGCAGGTGGCCGCTCCGTACGTCTTCAAGGTCATCGGCAAGCCGGAGGATCTCGAGCCCGCGCTCAACATCCCCGGCGGCATCGTCCAGACGTTGGAGAAGGAGCAGGCCACGGCCAGGGTGGAGCGTTCCGGGAAGATCGTCGTCGACGCCTTGCGACCTGCGAAGCGGCCTGACTACGCTCAGTCGTCCTCGCAGTGAGGCGGGGCTCGATGACGGTCGCGCGGCAAGGGCATGACCTTGCGGGGGGTCGCCGCACCACATGGGTGGTGCGTGGTGGAAACTGTCGAGTGGATACGGACGTTGTGAAGATGTCCGGGTCGGCAGGTGTGTTCAGTCAGGGTTCGTCCTGCCCCACGGGCGGGTCTGTTTCGGTCAAGGGGAATCGCCCGTGAAGTTGTTTGCGAAGTTGTTCGGCAAGAGCGGACGCGAGGACGGCGGCGACGCCAGGCATCGCGCGCCGCGTCACGCCCAGAGCGAGGAACAGGGCGCCGAGCGCCCGCTCTTCCGTGACGAGGTCGGTGGCCACGGTGGGAACATTCCGGGCACACAGGGCGCGTCTTCTGTTGACCCTGCCGGTGCCGGGCGCATAGGTTTCGGAGAACCATCAACCTCAAGTACGGGTGGAGGGTTTGCCCCCGATCCGTACGCGACCCAGACCTCCGCGGGGCAGCCGCGGCAGGAGGACGCGTCCATGCCGGTGTGTACGAGGTGCGGTCACCGTAATACGGCGGACAGCCGTTTCTGCTCCCACTGCGGAACGCCGCTGCGTGGCGGAGTCGCGCCGGAGCGTGCTTCCGAGACGACCTCGACGATCTCCATCTCGGGGCTCGAGGCCTACGACTCGGAGGTCACCGGCCAGACCGCGCTCCCGGCGCTCTCGGCCGAGGCGCTGGCGGCGGTGGAGGCCCTGCCGACCGGCTCGGCGCTGTTGATCGTGCGCCGCGGTCCGAACTCCGGCAGCCGCTTCCTGCTCGACGGCGAGCTGACCACGGCCGGCCGTCACCCGCAGAGCGACATCTTCCTGGACGACGTGACCGTGTCGCGCCGTCACGTGGAGTTCCGGCGCCAGCCCGACGGCACCTTCACGGTGTCGGACGTCGGCAGCCTCAACGGCACCTACGTCAACCGCGAGCCGATCGACTCGGTCGTGCTCTCCAACGGTGACGAGGTGCAGATCGGCAAGTACCGGCTCGTGTTCTTCGCGAGCCAGCGGGGCGTGTGACGCCCCGGAGAACCTTCAGGGAAGGTCCATGCTGCGTACACCGACGGGCGGTGCCGGTCTCGGCGCCGCCGCCGCGGGCGAACGACTGGTGAGCATCGGCACGGTGCTGAGCCAGTTGCGCGACGAGTTTCCCGAAGTGACCATCTCCAAGATCCGGTTCCTGGAGGCCGAAGGGCTCGTCGAGCCCCGACGGACGGCCTCCGGGTACCGGAAGTTCAGCCCGCAGGACGTGGAGCGGCTCGCCCAGATCCTGCGGATGCAGCGGGACCACTACCTCCCGCTCAAGGTCATCCGCGAGCACCTGGACGCCCTCGCCCGGGGTGAGCAGGTCAGGCTGCCCTCGCCCGCGGGCCCCTCGCGCGACCTGCTCGACGGGGCCTGGGACGGGGAGGCCGAGCGTCCCACCGCTGCCCGGGTCGGCCGGGCCGAGCTGCTCGCCGCCGCCGAGGTGACCGAGGCCGAGCTGGCCGACTGGGAGTCGTACGGACTGATCGCCCAGGCCGAGGGCGGGGGCTACGACGCCGAGACCGTCACCGTCGCCAAGCTCGTGGCGGATCTGGGGAGATTCGGTCTGGAACCCCGGCACCTGCGGGCCGTGAAGGCCGCCGCCGACCGGGAGGCCGGTCTCGTCGAACAGGTCGTCGCGCCGCTGCGCCGGCACCGCAATCCGCAGACCAGGGCCCATGCGGAGGCCACCGCGAAGGAGCTCGCGGGCCTCTCCGTACGGCTGCACGCGGCACTGGTCCAGACCGCTCTCGGGCTCCGGCTGCAGTGAACCGGGGACGGCCTTCGGGCGGCCCGACTACCCAAACCGGGCGGGCACGTCCTAGGGTTGCTGTGTGAACGAGCTCGACGTTGTGGGTGTCCGGGTGGAAATGCCCTCCAACCAGCCGATCGTGCTCCTGCGTGAAGTGGGAGGCGACCGGTACCTCCCCATCTGGATCGGACCGGGGGAGGCGACCGCGATCGCCTTCGCCCAGCAGGGCATGGCCCCGGCCAGGCCGCTGACGCACGACCTCTTCAAGGACGTGCTCGAGGCCGTGGGGCAGGAGCTCACCGAGGTCCGCATCACGGACCTGCGCGACGGCGTCTTCTACGCCGAGCTGGTCTTCGCCAGCGGTGTCGAGGTGAGTGCCCGGCCGTCCGACGCGATAGCGCTCGCCCTGCGCACCGGGACGCCGATCTACGGCAGCGACGGGGTGCTCGACGACGCGGGGATCGCGATTCCGGACGAGCAGGAGGACGAGGTGGAGAAGTTCCGCGAGTTCCTCGACCAGATCTCGCCCGAGGACTTCGGGACGAGCAACCAGTAGCCCGCCGGACTCGCCCGCGGCCCGTCCGGCCGCGGCCGGGGAGCGGCCCCGAGGCATTCGAGTAGCCTTTCCCCGACACGGGGCACGGGAAACCACTCTTCGGGTGATTATCACTCGGCGTGCCGAGTGTGGCGATCGTTGACGCACCCCGAGTGACTGCCTACCTTCGTGTGGGCAGGTCAAGGACGGAGGGTCGGCGTGATGAGCAGCGGCGACGGTACGGCAGGGGGCTTCCTGGGGCGCGCCCCCGGGGAGAAGGGCCCGTATCCGCTTCACGGCAGTGTGGGCGACCTCGGTACGGACGCCGGCGCGCCCCCGACGGCCCCGGGCGAGGTCCAGGAGACCGTCGGCTACCGCGGTCCCACGGCCTGCGCGGCGGCCGGCATCACCTACCGGCAGCTGGACTACTGGGCGCGCACCGGCCTCGTCGAGCCGAGCGTGCGGCCCGCCTACGGCTCCGGCACCCAGCGGCTCTACAGCTTCCGTGACGTCGTCGTCCTGAAGATCGTCAAGCGATTCCTGGACACGGGGGTCGCGCTGCAGAACATCCGGGCGGCGGTGCAGCACCTGCGGGCCCGCGGATTCCGCGATCTGGAGCGGATGACCCTGATGAGTGACGGCGCGACGGTCTACGAGTGTTCCTCGCCGGACGAGGTGGTCGACCTGCTGCAGGGCGGTCAGGGCGTCTTCGGCATCGCCGTGGGAGTGGTCTGGCGGGACGTGGAGGCGGCGCTGTCGCAGCTCCACGGCGAGCGCGTGGACACCGGCGAGACCCTGATCGGGCACAACCCGGCGGACGAGCTGGCGCGGCGGCGCCGGGACCGGGCCGTCTGACCCGGCGGCTCCGCGCCCGGCGGAACCGGTCCGTACGCGCGTGCGGGCCGGTTGTCAGTGGTGTGGGGCAGCATCGGAACCGTGAGAGCCGCGCCCACCATCCTGCATCTCGACATGGATGCCTTCTTCGCCGCCGCCGAGCAGGCGTCGAAGCCCAGCCTGCGCGGAAAGCCCGTGATCGTGGGCGGGCTCGGGCCGCGTGGTGTGGTCGCGACCGCGTCGTACGAGGCACGGCGCTTCGGCGTGCACTCGGCGATGCCGATGGCGCAGGCGCGGCGGCTCGCGCCGAACGCGGCCTACCTCGTGCCGCGCTTCGCCTTCTACCGGGCGATCAGCGGCCAGGTGATGGAGCTGCTCGGGCGGCTCTCGCCGCTCGTCGAGCCGCTCAGCCTGGACGAGGCCTTCGTCGACCTGGAGGCCGGGGGCGTCGCCGACGACGGCGCGAGCGCCCGGGCGGCGGGGGAGCGGCTGCGGCGGGACATCCTCGTCACCACCGGTCTCACCGGGTCGGTGGGTCTGGCCGGCTCGAAGATGCTGGCGAAGATCGCCTCGGAGGAGGCCAAGCCGGACGGGCTGGTGCTGATCGAGCCGGGTACGGAGCGGGAGCTGCTCGGGCCGCGTTCGGTGCGGATCATCCCGGGCGTCGGGCCGGCGACCGGGGAGCATCTGCGGCGGGCCGGGATCACGACGGTGGCCGAGGTGGTGGAGGCGGGCGAGGACGAGCTCGTACGGCTGCTGGGGAAGGCGCACGGGTCCTCGCTGTACCTGATGGCCCTCGGGTACGACGACCGGCCCGTGGTGGCCGAGCGGGACGCGAAGTCGGTGTCCGTGGAGGACACCTTCGACGTGGACCTGCACGACCGGCTGCGGATCCGGCTTGAGGTGGAGCGGCTCGCGGAGCGGTGTGTGGCGCGGCTGCGGGGATCCGGGCACTCGGGGCGGACGATCGTCCTGAAGGTGCGGCGTTACGACTTCTCGACGCTGACCAGGTCCGAGACGCTGCGCGGGCCGACGGACGACCCGGTGGTGGTGCGGGAGGCGGCGGCGCGGCTGCTGGACCTGGTGGACACGACCGGTGGTGTGCGGCTGCTCGGCGTCGGGGTCAGCGGGCTCGCGGACTACACGCAGGAGGACCTGTTCGCCCAGGCGGAGGCGGAGGCGGAGGTGCGGGCGGAGGCCGGTGCCGCGGAGGGGGCGGGAGACGCGGAGCGGGCCGAGGAGGGCGTGGGCGCCTCCTCGGCCGTGGCGCCCGCGCCTCCGACGGCCACGGAGCGCGTCGAGCGGCGCTGGGCTCCCGGGCTCGACGTGCGGCACGCCGTGCACGGGCCCGGCTGGGTGCAGGGCAGTGGCGTCGGCCGGGTCACCGTCCGCTTCGAGGAGCCGACCTCGGCGCCCGGCCGGGTGCGCACCTTCTCGGTCGACGATCCCGAGCTCGAGCCCTCGGACCCGCTGCCGCTGGTCCCCGGCGGCGCGACGGGTGCGGCGGCGTAGCCCTGGCGGGTCGCGCGGGGCGGGAAGGGCGGTTCAGGACTCCTCCTGGCCCGCCAGACGGCCGAAGTCGCGGGGGTCGGTGTCCTGGGGCGGGGGCGGCAGGGCGAGGCTGTAGTGGCGGTAGAGCTGGAGTTCCTGCTCGGGGGAGAGGTGGCGGCCGACGCCGAAGTCGGGGGCGTCCTTGATGAGCGCGCGCTCGTACGGGATGTGGAGACCGTCGCCCGCCAGTTCGCTCGGCTCCAGGGGGACGAACGCGTCCCGGCTGAACAGGCCGGTGCGGACGGCGGCCCACTCGGGGACGCCCGTCGCGTCGTCCAGGTACACCTCGTCCACGGTGCCGATCTTGTGTCCGTTCCGGTCGAACGCCTTGCGGCCGATCAGGCTGCGCGGATCGATGTCGGTCTGCACGGTCCCTCCAACTGGTCGCAACTGCTCTACAAGCACTACGAAAGTGCACATCTGGGATGTCGGCCACTTGAGCGATGGGAGAAGGAACGGCGCTGGTAGGCTGGCTGTGGCTGTGGACCCCGCGCGGGAGAGTCCTCCGGAGAAGGCTTCCGGAGGCGCCGAAGGAGCAAATCCTCCCCGGAATCTCTCAGGCACCCGTACCGCGCGGACGAGGTCACTCTGGAAAGCAGGGCGGGCGTCGCGGCATCCGCTCTCACCGACGGTGAAAGCCGGCCTGCCCGCAGGGCGCGCCGGTGAAGCTCTCAGGTTGAGATGACAGAGGGGGAGGCCGTCCGGGCACCCGCGCCGAGGTGCCCCTCGCAGGTCGTGACGACCAGGAGGCCCCCGTACATGACCGCCAACCGCATTCCGCTCTCCGAGCTCGAGCAGGGAATCCCCTTCGAGCAGCGGCACATCGGGCCCGACGCCGAGGCGCGGGCCAAGATGCTCGCCCAGGTCGGTTACGGCTCCCTCGACGAGCTCACGGCCGCCGCCGTGCCGGACGTCATCAAGAACGCCGAGGCCCTGGCCCTGCCGGGAGCCCGCACCGAGGCCGAGGTGCTGGCCGAGCTGCGCTCCCTCGCCGACCGCAACCAGGTCCTCGCCCCGATGATCGGTCTGGGCTACTACGGGACCTTCACCCCGCCGGTCATCCTGCGCAACGTCATGGAGAACCCGGCCTGGTACACGGCGTACACGCCGTACCAGCCGGAGATCTCCCAGGGCCGTCTGGAGGCCCTGCTCAACTTCCAGACCGTGGTCGCCGACCTCACCGGTCTGCCCACCTCCGGCGCCTCGCTGCTCGACGAGGGCACCGCCGCCGCCGAGGCGATGGCGCTGTCCCGCCGGGTCGGCAAGGTCAAGAACGGCGTCTTCCTGGTCGACGCGGACGCCCTGCCGCAGACCATCGCCGTCATCGAGACCCGCGCCGAGCCCACCGGCGTCGAGGTCGTCGTCGCCGACCTGTCCGCCGGCATCCCGGCCGAGATCGCGGAGCGCGGTGTCTTCGGCGTCCTGATCCAGTACCCGGGCGCCTCCGGTGCCATCCGCGACATCAAGCCGGTCATCGACCAGGCCCACGAGCTCGGCGCGATCGTCACCGTGGCCGCCGACCTGCTCGCCCTGACGCTGCTGGCCTCGCCCGGCTCGCTCGGCGCGGACATCGCCGTCGGCACCACCCAGCGCTTCGGCGTCCCGATGGGCTTCGGCGGTCCGCACGCCGGCTACATGGCCGTCCAGGACAAGCACGCGCGCTCGCTGCCCGGCCGCCTCGTCGGCGTCTCCGTCGACGCCGACGGCAACAGGGCCTACCGTCTGGCCCTGCAGACCCGCGAGCAGCACATCCGCCGCGAGAAGGCCACCAGCAACATCTGTACGGCGCAGGTCCTGCTCGCCGTGATGGCCGGCATGTACGCCGTCTACCACGGCCCCGAGGGCCTCAAGGGCATCGCCCGGCGCACCCACCGCTACGCCGCGATCCTGGCCGCCGGTCTGCGGGCCGGAGGCGTCGAGCTCACCCAGGGCGCGTTCTTCGACACCCTCACCGCCCGTGTCCCGGGCCGCGCCGACGCCGTCGTCGCCGCCGCCCGCGAGGGCGGCGTGAACCTGTACCGCGTCGACGCCGACCGGGTCTCCGTGTCCTGCGACGAGACCACCACGCGGGCGAACCTCGCCGCCGTCTGGGCCGCCTTCGGCGTCGAGGCCGACATCGAGGCCCTGGACGCCGTCACCGAGGACGCGCTGCCGGTCGACGCGCTGCGCACCGACGCGTACCTGACCCACCCGGTGTTCCACGCCCACCGCTCCGAGACCGCGATGCTGCGCTACCTGCGCAAGCTGGCCGACCGCGACTACGCGCTCGACCGCGGCATGATCCCGCTCGGCTCCTGCACCATGAAGCTGAACGCGACCACCGAGATGGAGCCGGTGACCTGGCCCGAGTTCGGCCAGATCCACCCCTTCGCCCCGGTCGAGCAGGCGCAGGGCTACGTCACCCTCATCACCGAGCTCGAGGAGCGCCTGGCCGAGGCCACCGGCTACGACAAGGTGTCGATCCAGCCGAACGCCGGATCGCAGGGCGAGCTGGCCGGTCTGCTCGCGGTCCGCGCCTACCACCGCGCGAACGGCGACACCCAGCGCACGGTCTGCCTCATCCCGTCCTCCGCGCACGGCACCAACGCCGCCTCCGCGGTGATGGCCGGCATGAAGGTCGTCGTCGTGAAGACCGCCGAGGACGGCGAGGTCGACGTCGAGGACCTGCGCGCCAAGATCGAGCAGCACCGCGACGAGCTCGCCGTGCTGATGATCACCTACCCGTCCACGCACGGTGTGTTCGAGGAGCACGTCTCCGAGATCTGCGGCCTGGTGCACGAGGCCGGCGGCCAGGTGTACGTCGACGGCGCCAACCTCAACGCCCTGGTCGGCCTGGCCAAGCCGGGTCACTTCGGCGGCGACGTCTCGCACCTGAACCTGCACAAGACCTTCTGCATCCCGCACGGCGGCGGCGGCCCGGGCGTCGGTCCGGTCGCGGTGCGCGCGCACCTCGCGCCGTACCTGCCGAACCACCCGCTGCAGCCCACCGCGGGCCCGGAGACCGGCGTCGGCCCGATCTCCGCCGCTCCGTGGGGCTCCGCGGGCATCCTGCCCATCTCCTGGTCGTACGTCCGCCTGATGGGCGGCGAGGGCCTCAAGCGCGCGACCCAGGTCGCGGTGCTCGCGGCGAACTACATCGCCAAGCGCCTGGAGCCGCACTACCCGGTGCTCTACACCGGTCCGGCCGGACTGGTCGCGCACGAGTGCATCATCGACCTCCGCCCGCTGTCGAAGAGCACCGGCGTCAGCGTCGACGACATCGCCAAGCGTCTGATCGACTACGGCTTCCACGCGCCGACCATGTCGTTCCCGGTGGCCGGCACGCTGATGATCGAGCCCACCGAGTCCGAGGACCTCACCGAGATCGACCGCTTCTGCGACACGATGATCGCGATCCGGGCCGAGATCGAGAAGGTCGGCTCCGGCGAGTGGCCGGCCGAGGACAACCCGCTGCGCAACGCCCCGCACACCGCGGCGGCGCTGGGCGGCGAGTGGGACCACGCGTACACCCGCGAGGAGGCGGTGTTCCCGGCCGGCGTCTCGGCCGCGGACAAGTACTGGCCGCCGGTCCGCCGGATCGACGGGGCGTTCGGCGACCGCAACCTGGTCTGCTCCTGCCCGCCGCTGGACGAGTACGACAACTGAGCATGACGAGAGGGCCGGTTCGGAGCGTGTCTCCGGGCCGGCCCTCGGCTTTTCCCGTCCCCGTACGGAGCGGTCGGACGGCCGTCAGGCCGCCGTCGTCACCCCGGACGCCGTCAGCGGGCGGTGCGGGGCGATGATCTGCCCGTCCGGCAGCAGCTCACCGGTGTCCTCGAAGAGGAGGACGCCGTTGCACAGCAGGCTCCAGCCCTGTTCCGGGTGGTGCGCCACAGGGCGGGCGGCCTCCCGGTCGGCGGAGTCGGCGGTGGGACAGGCGGGCTGGTGCTGGCACATGGAGGGATTCTTTCGCTGCGTCGTGGTGGATGTCCTGCGGCTCTTCGTCGGCATGGCCGCCCCCGTCGGTCGGTTCGGTTCCGGTCCCCAGTCTTGCCCTACGGACGGCATTCCGCAGGGATTTCGCGGCAGCTCGTCCTCTCCTGGGAAGACGCATCACCCTCAGGGGCGGTTCAGGTCAACCGCCCCGTCACTTAGGAGGGTTCGGGGTGGTCCCAGTGGGCTAGTCCGAACGGGACCCGTCTCGGACAGCAGTGCGCCCCGGGACCACACGGGTCCCGGGGCGCACTGCTGCCGGTCGGGGCGCGCGGTCAGGCCGTCGCGCTGGCGGCGGAGCCGAGCAGCGGCGGCGGCGTCAGCCGCAGGCCGATCACCGGGAGCAGATCGGCCACCGCGTAGGGGCGGTTGGCGGCGATCCCGGGCGGCGCGGGTGCGAGCGGGACGAGCAGGTCGGCCGGTCCCGGCTCGGTGGTGGAGCCGTCCGCCTCGGTGTCGGCGTGCAGCCACAGCGTCAGCATGTAGAGCTCCGGCACGGAGAGCAGCCGCGGCTGGTACGGGGTGACCAGCGCCTCGGCCTGGATCAGGGCCCGCTCGGTGGCCGCTACGTAGGGACCCTCGAAGAAGTGCGAGAAGGACCAGCCGTCGGGGGTGAGCATGGTGTCGGCGGCGGCGATCGCCCGGTCCCCGTTCCTGATGAGGAAGCGCCAGCCGGCCAGCCGGGTGCGCGGTGGCCGCTGCCCGGCCGTGCCGGCGGCCGCGGGGGCGTCGACCCCACCGGGCGCGCCGAGCACGTGGACGGGCAGGGGCAGTTCGGGGCTCAGCGGTCCCTGTGCGGTCCGCAGGGCCGGTGTACGCGGTTCTCGTACCGCCGAGGGCGAGCCGAGGGCCGCGAGGACACTGCGGAGGGCCGGCGCGGGGGCCGGGGAGGGTCGGAGCATGATGGGTCGCCTCTCACTCAGGAGACACGGTGAAGCGTGGGCAGGTAACGACGGCGCTGTCAGCGACGGGGCCAGAGAGGGGGGCCATGGGTGCATGGCCGTGCGCCAACACTCTGCCTCGTGCGCGGAGTTTATACGACACGTGTTCACACAGTGTTTCCGCTAGGCGCCGCGGATATTCCTGACAAGGCGTCATTCAGACGTATTCCCCGGGCGATTCGGTGGAATGCATGGCTCCGGGGATCCGCTGCCTGCGTTTTCCGTGCCGGGCCGGTCGGCCGAATCATGACCCCCGATGCGCCGGTGCGGTGCGGACAATATGACATTGGTATATGTCGATTGCTCTTTGCCCGCGGAGACTGCCTCCGGAGAAAGCCCGCCAAGAGTAACGGATCACACCTGCGTTCCGCAGGCGTTGTCGATCAGCCGACGGGGCATCATCGTCCGTGACGCTCGCGGCCGTCGCGGCGGCCGCCCACTCGGGAGGGACGCTCGATGGGGGAGAAGGTCGTGGCCGACGGGTTCGGCCCGTCCGACCGGCAGCGCTACCGTCGAAAGCTCCAGCAATGCCTGGCGGCGCTCGCGCGGCTGCTCGCGGAGAAGCGGTTCGACCGGCCCCGCAATCTCATGGGCCTGGAGATCGAACTCAATCTCGCGGGCGAGGACGGGCTGCCCAGGATGCTGAACGCGCCGGTGCTCGACCGGATCGCCAGTCCCGATTTCCAGACCGAACTCGGAATGTTCAACCTGGAAGTGAACATCGCCCCGCACCGGCTCGACGGTCATGTATTCGACCGGCTCGCGGAAGAACTCCGCACCGGACTCGGATACGCCGACCGCAAGGCCAAGGAGCTGGACGCGGGCGTCGTGATGATCGGCATACTCCCGACCCTCACCCAGGAGGACGCGGTCCACGCCAACCTCTCCGCTGCCGACCGCTACGCGCTCCTCAACGACCAGATCCTCGCCGCCAGGGGCGAGGACTTCACGCTCGACATCCAGGGGGTGGAGCGACTGCACTGCACCGCGGCCTCGATCGTGCCCGAGGCCGCCTGCACATCGGTCCAGCTGCACCTCCAGGTGACCCCGCCCCGCTTCGCCGCCCTGTGGAACGCGGCCCAGGCGATCGCCGGAGTGCAGATAGCGGTGGGCGCCAACGCGCCCTTCCTCTTCGGGCACGAGCTGTGGCGGGAGTCCAGGCCGCCGCTGTTCACCCAGGCCACCGACACCCGGCCGCCCGAGCTGCAGGCGCAGGGCGTCCGCCCGCGCACCTGGTTCGGGGAGCGCTGGGTGGACTCGGTCTACGACCTGTTCGAGGAGAACCTGCGGTACTTCCCCGCCCTGCTGCCGATCTGCGAGGACGAGGACCCGCTGCGCGTCCTGGACGAGGGCGGGGTACCCAGGCTCCAGGAGCTGGTCCTGCACAACGGCACCGTCTACCGCTGGAACCGGCCCGTCTACGGCTGGGTCGACGGCGTCCCCCACCTGAGGGTGGAGAACCGGGTGCTCCCGGCCGGGCCGACGGTCACCGACGTCGTCGCCAACGCGGCCTTCTACTACGGACTCGTCCGCTCGCTCGCCGAGGAGTCCCGGCCGGTCTGGAAGCGGATGGACTTCGCCGACGCGGGCCACAACTTCGACACCGCGTGCCGCCACGGCATCGAGGCGGAGCTGCGCTGGCCCCGCCCGGGCCGCGCCGGCGGCGTGTCGACGGTGCCCGCGGTGCGACTGGTCCTCGACGAGCTGCTGCCGCTGGCCGCGGCCGGTCTCGACGCCTGGCACGTGGAGCCGCGTGACCGCGACTTCTACCTCGGCGTGATCGAGGAGCGCTGCCGGCGGCGGGTGAACGGCGCCTCGTGGCAGGCGGACACCTTCCACCGGTTCCTGGAGTCGGGCCTCGACCGTCCGGCGGCCCTCGCGGCCACCACCCGGCGCTACCGCGAGCTGATGCTCACCGGGGAGCCGGTGCACACCTGGCCGGTGGGGGTCGAGGGCGCTTCTCCGGCCCCGTAGGTAGGGTTCCCGTGACCCGGAGAACGATGGGGAATGGGAGAACAGGTGTGGTGTCGGAGCAACGAGTGGTAGCCGCTTCCCTGCCCCCCGACGGGCTGCCGCGCCGGATCCTGCGCTCCGAGACGCTCATCGTGCTCGCGCTGTCGCTCGGCGCGAGCGCGCTCTCCTCGCTCATCAGCTTCATCGGCTCGCTGACCAAGCCCGGCGCGCTCAAGGAGCAGGCCGCGACGCTCAACGGCTCGTACGCGCCCGGGCGGCCCTGGCTCGACCTGGCCTGGCAGCTGTTCGGCATCGCCACCGCGCTCGTCCCGGTCGTCCTCGTGGCCCATCTGCTGCTGCGCGAGGGCGCCGGAGTGCGCGGACTGCGCGCGATCGGCTTCGACCGCACCCGGCCGTGGCCGGACCTCGGCCGAGGGGCGCTCGTCGCGGCCGGCATCGGCAGCGCGGGCCTCGCCTTCTACCTCGCGGCGCGCGCGTCCGGGTTCAACCTGACCGTGGTGCCCGAGTCGCTGCCCGAGGTGTGGTGGAAGTACCCGGTCCTGATCCTCTCGGCGATCCAGAACTCCGTCCTGGAGGAGGTGATCGTCGTCGGCTATCTGCTGCGCAGGCTCGACCAGTTGGGCTGGTCCCCGAAGGCCTCGCTCGCCGCGAGCGCGGTGCTCCGCGGCTCGTACCACCTGTACCAGGGCATCGGCGGCTTCGTCGGCAACATGGTGATGGGCGTGGTCTTCGTGTGGCTGTACCGCCGCTGGGGCCGGGTGGGCCCGCTGGTGGTCGCGCACGCGCTGCTCGACATCGTGGCCTTCGTCGGCTACGGGCTGCTCGCCGGGAAGGTGGGCTGGCTGCCCACGCCGTGAGCCGGCGATGACGGCGGAGGGGCGTACGGCTGGTGCCGTACGCCCCTTCTTCGTGTGCCCGTGTGCCCGTGTGCCCGGTTGCCCGGGGGCTCAGGCGTGGAGCTCGCCGTCGATGACGGTGACCGCGTGGCCGTTGAGGTGGGTGCGCTCGCCGCGCAGGCGGGTGCGGACGAGGCCGGTGCGCGCACCGCCCTGGAAGCCGGTCAGCTCGTCGCGGCCGAAGCGGGCCGACCAGTAGGGCGCGAGCGCCGTGTGGGCGCTGCCGGTGACCGGGTCCTCGTCGATGCCGACGGCCGGGAAGAAGCCGCGCGAGACGAACTGGTACGCGCCCTCGGGCGCGTCGGCCACGGCCGTCGCGATGATCCCGCGGTCGGACAGGGTGCTCAGGAGCGCGAAGTCCGGGGCGAGGGTGCGGACGGTCGTCTCGTCGGCCAGCTCCACGACCAGGTCGCCGATGTGGGCGGCGGTGTCGTGGACGGCGACGGGCTCCGCGCCGAGTGCCTTGGCCAGGCCGTCGGGCGCGGCGACCGGGGTGAGCGAGGAGGTCGGGAAGTCCAGGGTGATCGTGCCGTCCGGCTCGGCCGTGGCGGTCAGCACGCCGCAGCGGGCGGCGAAGCGGACGGTGCCGGTGGCGGTTCCGGTGCTGTGCAGGACGTGGGCGGTGGCCAGGGTGGCGTGACCGCACATGTCCACCTCGGTGGTGGGCGTGAACCAGCGCAGCGCCCAGTCCGCCTCGCCGCCCGGCGGCAGCGGGTGGGCGAAGGCGGTCTCCGAGAGGTTGACCTCGGCGGCCACCTTCTGGAGCCAGGCGTCCTCGGGGAAGGAGTCCAGGAGCAGGACTCCGGCCGGGTTGCCGGAGAAGGGCCGGTCGGTGAAGGCGTCGACGATTCGAATCCGCATGGGACGGGACCGTACAGGAGCGGCAAATCCGCGGACCAAGGCCAATTCGTGACGTCTGGACCGGTCGGAGGCGGTCCGAGGGCGCCCGCCTCCCGCCCGACTCCCTTCCGCCAACCCGACCGGCACCCCGACCGGCCCCCCGCCTGGGACCTCACCCCTCCTGCCGGAGCGTCGGTCGGGTGTTGCCGAACGAACTGTTCCGATATATCGTTGAAGCATCGCGACAGTTCAACGATGAGTCTCGACGGAAGGAGCGTTGCGATGCGTACCTACGGACACGAATTCGGACACGGAAACGGCCCCGGTGCCGGACGCGGGCACTGCGGTCCTGGCCCTCGCGGTGACTTCGAGGGGCGGCGCGCGGCCTTCGGGCAGTTCGGCCCCGGCTTCGGCGGACCCTGGGGCGGAGGCCCCTGGGGCGGTCGGGGCCGCGGCGGCGGTCGCGGCCGGGCGCGGCGCGGCGATGTGCGCGCCTCGATCCTGGCCCTTCTGAAGGACCGCCCGATGCACGGCTACGAGATGATCCAGGAGATCGTCGAGCGCAGTGGCGGGGCCTGGAAGCCCAGCCCCGGCTCGGTCTACCCGACCCTCCAGATGCTGGAGGACGAGGGGCTGATCGCCAGCGAGAGCGAGGGCGGCAAGAAGCTGTTCACGCTCACCGACGCCGGGCGCACCGAGGCCGAGGCGGGGCCGGAGGCCCCGTGGGAGGAGGTCGGGCGCGGCGTCGACTGGGACGCCGTGAACGAGATCCGGCAGGCCGGCTTCGGTCTGATGGAGGCCTTCGGGCAGGTCTGGAAGACGGGTGACGCCCAGCAGCGGCAGAAGGCCGTGGAGGTCATCAACGAGGCCCGCAAGAAGCTGTACCTGATCCTGGCCGACGAGCACTGAGGGCCCGGACGGCGGCGAGGGGCCCCGCGGCGACGTGCCGCGGGGCCCCTTCGCGTACGGAGCGCGCCGGTCAGGCGACCAGGCCGGCGAGCTTGCGCAGCGACTCGGTCAGCGCCGCCGTCGCCGAGTCCTTGAGCTTGCCCGCCATCAGGGACACGGCCGCACCCGTGAACTCCCCGTCGATCCGTACGGTGGTGGCGTCCCCTTCGGCGGTGAGGGAGTAGCGCGTGCCGACGTTGACGCCCATCGGGCCCTTGCCGCGGATCGCGAACACGCGGGCGGTCTCCAGCTCCTCCACCGTCCAGGTCACCTCGGCGGGAAAGCCCATCAGCTTCATGTTCTCGGCGAAGGTCGCGCCGGTCTCCAGGGTGGCCGGGCCGCCGTCCGGGAAGTTCGTGTGGGTGGCGTTCCACTCCCCGTACGAGCCCCAGTCGGTGAGCTGCGCCCACACCTTCTCGGCCGGTGCCTCGATGCGTGCCTCCGCGCTGACTTCGGCCATGGGACCACCCCTTCACGCGTGTCTGCCGGCAGTTCGGTGTCGCGGAACGTAGCCGTCGGGGCGTGAACATTCAATACTGATGAACCGTCAGTTCTGCGGTCTCGCCGCCGGTCCACCACATCTGCGCGGAGTCGAACCAGTCGGACGCGCGGGGCCCGTCGCCCTCGTCGTGGCAGTGGAACGCGGCCCAGAAGAGATCGGCCGGCAGTGCCTCCCGCGGTGCGTAGACGCGGTAGACGTACTGCCGCCCGTCTTGCGCGAGCAGGGCCACCATCCAGAACATGCCTGGAGGACGTTACGGTACGGGCCTGTGGTTGCGCAGAGGGCGCATGGCAAGGCGGCGCGCGCCCCTTGCGGAGAACTCGTCGGATCTCATCCGCAAGGAGGAGGAACCGCTCGCCCGTGCCCGACTCCGGTGGGATGCGCACATGCTCCTCGCCGGGGATGTCCGGGCCCGCGCGGGCTGATGAGGTGGAAGGGTGCATGCTCCTGTCCCTCCGGTCCCGCCCTCGGTCCCTTCCGTATCCTCCTCACGGCCTCCCGCGGCGTCCGCGTGCCGCCGCGCGCCCGCGCCCCGGGCCCCCAGGCCGCTGCCCGCCACCGTTCGCGCCGAAGCCGAGGACGGGCTGACGGCGGAGCTGATGACGGCGGTCACCGGCGCGCGGCGCCGGGCCCTGCGGGACGGTGACCGGCAGATCGACACCGCCCACCTGCTCCACTCCCTCGTCGAGGCCGACCCCGAGACCGCCGCCGCCCTCGGCGAGGGCGACCGGCTCGCCCGGGTCCTCGGCTACCTCGTCCAGCGCTCGATCGGCTACGGGCTGCGCTGGCAGCGCGCCGTCGAGGACACCGGCTCCGCCCTGCCCGTCGTGCGTGGCGGCGAGAACGGCGCCGCCGGCTGGTCGCCGGCCGCCGCCACGGCCCTCGCGGGCGCCTTCGAGCGTGCCGCGCGCCGCGGTGACCGGCGGGTCCGCGGGCTCGACCTGCTCGCCGCCCTCGCCGCCGACCCCGACAGCCGGGCCGCCGAGGTGCTGCGCCGGGCGGGGGTCGACCTCCTCGCCCTGGCCGCCCGGATCGAGGAGCCGTCTCAACAGGTGTAACGGCACTTACGCTGCTGACCGGCTCCTGTCATGATGGCCCGATGCACGCGTCTCAGGGGAGAAGCGCCGGCCTGGGAATCGCCCTGGCCTCGGCCTTCGCATTCGGTGGTTCGGGAGTGGCGGCCAAGCCGCTGATCGAGGCGGGACTCGATCCGCTCCATGTGGTGTGGCTGCGGGTGGCCGGTGCCGCCCTCGTCATGCTGCCCGTGGCCTGGCGCCACCGGGACCTCGTGCGCCGCAAGCCCGCGCTCCTCGCGGGCTTCGGCCTGCTCGCCGTCGCCGGCGTCCAGGCGTTCTACTTCGCGTCGATCTCCCGGATACCCGTCGGCGTCGCCCTGCTCGTCGAGTACCTGGCGCCCGCCCTCGTCCTCGGCTGGGTCCGCTTCGTCCAGCAGCGGCCGGTGACCCGCGCCGCCGCGCTCGGCGTCGTCCTCGCCGTCGGCGGCCTCGCCTGCGTCGTCCAGGTCTGGTCCGGGCTCGGCTTCGACCTCCTCGGACTGCTCCTCGCGCTGGCCGCCGCCTGCTGCCAGGTCGGCTACTTCGTCCTGTCCGACCACGGCGGCGACGGGGCCGACTCCGCCGACCCGCTCGGCGTCATCGCGTACGGGCTGCTCGGCGGCGCCCTCGTGCTCACCGTCGTCGCCCGCCCGTGGGGCATGGACTGGTCGGTCCTCGGCGGCACCGCCGACCTGAACGGCACCGCGACCCCCGCCTGGCTGCTGCTCGGCTGGATCGTGCTGATCGCCACCGTCCTCGCGTACGTCACCGGCGTCGTCTCGGTGCGCAGGCTCTCGCCGCAGGTCGCCGGAGTCGTGGCCTGCCTGGAGGCGGTCGTCGCGACCGTCCTCGCCTGGGTGCTGCTCGGCGAGCACCTGGCGGCGCCGCAGATCGCCGGCGGCGTCCTGGTCCTCGTCGGCGCCTTCATCGCGCAGTCCTCGACGCCCAAGGCGGCCCCGGTCGAGCCGGTGGCCGCCTCGGCGGAGCCGGCCGCCGAAGGCGCCGGGTTGTCGGGCGGGCGGGTCTCCTCGTAAGGTCCTGATCATGCACGCGACCGTTCTTCCGCCTCCCGCCGCCTAGGCCGTTTCTTTCGGATCAGGGCCGGATAGGCCGCGGCGTCTGGTGCATGGGGTCTCCCCAGGCCCGCCAGGGCCGAGGGAAAGCATCGCAAGGCGCCGGAGTGTCGCGAATGGGGTCTCCCCTGCTCGAGCGAAGCCGAGAGCTTGGGGAAGGAGCTATCGGGGCGTTTCGGCAACGCGGCGAGGTGCCGTGCCAGGCGTCGGGGACCCGGCCACGATCCGGATGGGACGGCCTGGCGCGGGCGGCACCTTCCGCTGAACGAAGACCGGGCTCGGGCGCGCCGTACAGGCCCCCGAGCGGTTCGTCGCCGCCCGCCCGCGGAGCCGAGCGACCACCCACCCTGTCTTCCCACGGAGAACGCACGTGTCGAACACCGTCGGTTCCGCCCTGTCCACCGGGCGGAGCCTCACCTATCTGATCGTCGCCGGAATCGCCTGGGGCACGGCGGGAGCCGCCGCCTCACTGGTCTTCCGGGCCGGCGACATGGGCCCCCTGACCCTCTCCTTCTGGCGCTGCGTGGGCGGCCTCGTCCTGCTGCTCGGCGTGCTCGCGCTGCGCCGCGGCCCTCGGGCCGGGGCAGGCACCGCCGCTCCCGAACCGCGTCGGCGCAGGCTCGTCCGGATCCTCGGCACGGGCATCGGACTCACCGTCTTCCAGAGCGCGTACTTCGCCGCCGTGCAGGCCACCGGCCTCGCCGTCGGCACCGTCGTCACCCTCGGTGCCGGGCCCGTGCTCATCGCGGTCGGCGCCCGCGTCCTGATGGGCGAGCGCATCGGGGCCGGCGGCGTCGTCGCCGTCGGCGGGGCTCTCGCCGGGCTCGGCGTCCTCGTCCTCGGCGGCGGCGGAGCCGCGGTCCGGCCGCTCGGCGTCCTCCTCGCCGTCCTTTCCGCCGCCGGTTACGCGGCGATCACCCTGCTCACCCGGTGGCTCGGCCGCACCGGCGCGGGCGGGGACGCGCTGTCCACCACGACCTGGTCCTTCGCCGTCGGCGCCGTCGGGCTGCTGCCGATGGCCGCCGCGGAAGGACTCCTTCCGCACACCGACGCGCCGCTGCGGACGCTCGCCCTGCTGCTGTACGTCGCGGCCGTCCCGACGGCCCTCGCCTACGCCCTGTACTTCGCCGGGGCGGCCGTGGTCCGCGCCGCGACCGTCTCGGTGATCATGCTCCTGGAACCGGTCAGTGCCGCGCTCATCGCCGTCACCCTCCTCGGCGAACAACTGACCGCCGCCACGGTCACGGGCACCCTGCTCCTGCTGCTCGCCGTGACGGGCCTCGCCCTGGCGGAGGCCCGGGCGGCGGTGGCCGCGGCCTGAGAGATCAGGCCGGGTCAGGCCCGTCGTGGCGGCGTGGTGGCGTCGCGGCGGGTCTTGTGGGACAGGGCCGCCGTGTCGCCGGGGGTGCCGCGGTCGGCGAGGAGAGTCGTGACGCGGTCGCGGATCTCCGCCGGCTTGTTGCCGCCGTACTTGAACTTCGCGCGGACCTCGGTCACTTCGAGCCGGAGGACCCTGATGCCGGGCAGCATCCGGCCGAACGGCGCCTCGCCCGGGGCCGCCAGGGCCGTGCCGCCCTCCGGCTGGAAGTGGGCGACCTGGCGGTTCAGCAGGGCCGCCTTCTCCTCCGGGTCGTCCACGACGTGGGCCGTGCAGCGGAGTTGCACCGCCGCGTAGAAGGAGGTGGGCGTGCCGTGCTCGGCGGGCGCGCCCTCCGGCGCGGTCCAGTGGCCGGGCACGTACACGTAGTCGTCGACCACGCTCAGGAGCACGGTGGGGTGGTCCTCCAGGTCGCGCCAGAGCGGGTTGGGTCGGGCGAGGTGGGCGATCACCTGACCGTACGGGCCGGGTTCGGGCTCGTAGCGGAAGTGCATCGGCTGCACCCACGGCGGTTCGCCGGCGGAGCCGTTGACCGCCAGCTGCCCGAAGTCGTGGGCGGCCAGCCAGTCACGCCACTCGCCCTCGTCGTGGGCGGCGTCCCAGGGATGGATCAGCACGGCGGTGCTCCCTACAGCGCGGCGAGGTAGTCGGGCAGCGGCGTGCTCGCGGGCTGGTCCGCGGCCGGGACCGGGGTGCCGTAGCCCCGCCGTACGGGGACCACGCCGGCCCAGTGGGGCAGCGCCGCGTCCTCGGGGTCGTCGTTGGGGCCGCCGGTGCGGACCTTCGCGGAGACCTCGCGCAGGTCGAGGCGGAGCACGGCGGTGGCGGCGAGCTCCTTGGCGTTGGCCGGGCGGGAGTCGTAGGAGCGGCCGGGGACGACGTGGTCGACGAGCGCGTCGAGCGCGGTGCGCAGCTCCTCCGGGTCGGTGACCTGGTGCGCGACGCCGTGCACGACCACCGAGCGGTAGTTGATCGAGTGGTGGAAGGCGGACTTGGCGAGGACCAGGCCGTCCACATGGGTCACGGTCAGGCAGACCGGCAGGCCCGGTGCGCCCTCGCCCTTCCCGGCCGACCGCAGCGGACGGGAGCCGGTCGAGCCGTGGACGTAGAGCGCCTCGCCTATCCGGCCGTAGAGGGTCGGCAGGACGACCGGCGCGCCGTCGCGGACGAATCCCAGGTGGCAGAGGTAGGTCTCGTCGAGGATCGCGTGCACGAGCTCGCGGTCGTACGAGGCGCGCTCGCGGGAGCGGGTGGGGACGGTCCGCTCCGTGGGCTCGTAGGACCCGGGCAGCGCGGAGGCGTCGGCGACCTCGGTGACCTCGGACGAGCGGGAGGCGTCGGAAGGGGAACCCGGCGTCTGCTCCCTCTGCTCCGTCTGCTGGGTCTTCACCGTCATTGCGGACTCCATTGCACTAGTGCATAATCGACTTTGTGCTAGGAGAGTATCGGATCGAAGGTCGTCGCGCATCGGAGATCGCCGCCAGCGTCGAACGCGGGGTCGGCGCCGGGCAGCTCAAGCCGGGACAACTGCTGCCTCCCATGCGGGAGTTGGCCGCCGCGCTCGGAGTGAACCCGAACACCGTGGCCGCCGCCTACCGCACCCTGCGCGAGCGAGGGGTCATCGAGACCGACGGGCGGCGCGGCAGCCGCGTGCGCTCCGCGCCCGCGACGACGGCGCGCGGCTCCCTCCGCGTCGAGGCCCCGGAGGGCGTGCGGGACGTGAGCAACGGCAGTCCCGATCCGGCGCTGCTGCCACCGCTCGACGCCGTGCTCGCGGCGGTCGCAGGTGAATACGCCGAGCGGCCGCCGATGTACGGCGAAGCGCCGGTGGACGAGGAGTTCGCCAGGCTCGCCAGGGCCTCCTTCGACGAGGGCGGAGTGCCGGACGGGCCCGTCGGCGTCGCCTCCGGTTCGCTCGACGCGATCGAGCGGGTGCTCGCCGCGCATCTGCGGCCGGGCGACGCCGTCGCCGTCGAGGACCCCGGCTGGGGCAGCCTGCTCGACCTCGTGCCGGCACTCGGGCTGCGGCCCGTACCGGTCGCCGTCGACGACGAGGGGCCGCTGCCCGGGGCGGTGGCCCGCGCGCTGCGCGGTGGCGCCCGCGCGGTGATCGTCACCGACCGCGCGCAGAACCCGACCGGGGCGAGCGTCACCGCCGAACGGGCCGCCGCGCTGCGGGCGGTCCTCGACGCGCACCCCGACGTGCTGCTCGTCGAGGACGACCACGGGCACGGGATCGTCGCGCAGCCGCTGCACCCGCTCGCGACCGGCGACGGCAGATGGGTGTTCGTGCGCTCGGTGGCCAAGGCGTGGGGGCCGGACCTGCGGATCGCCGCCTTCACCGGCGACGCCGAGACCGTCGACCGGGTGCTCGGCCGCCAGCGGCTCGGACCCGGCTGGGTCAGCCGGCTGCTCCAGCGGGCCGTCGTGCACCTGTGGCGGACGGGAGCGGTCGACCCGGCGGCCGTGGCGGCCTCCTACGGGGCGCGGCGCGACGGTCTCGTCCGCGCGCTCGCCCGGCGTGGCGTGGAGGCGCACGGGCGCAGCGGCATGAACGTCTGGGTACCGGTCGCCGACGAGACCGGCGCCGTCGCCCGGCTCCTCGCGGCGGGCTGGGCGGTCGCGCCCGGCGCCCGCTTCCGCATGGAGGCCGGCCCGGCCGTCCGGCTGACCGTCTCCGGACTCACCCGCACCGACCTGGAGCCGCTCGCCGACGCGGTCGCGTACGCGGCCGGCCCGGCGCCCGCCCGCAGTTACGGCTGAGCGGGGCGCCGGGCTTCCCGTGGCGGTCTACCGGGTGGAGGCCTTCTCGCCGCGGGCCGCCTCCGCCGGGGTCCGGTGCTCGGGCTGCGCTTCCGCCCGGGTCTCCGTCGGCGCCGGGTTCCGGTGCTCGGGCTGTTCCTGTGTCCGGGGCCCCGTCGGTGCCTGTGCCGAGGTCCCGGCCTGAGTCCGCACCGGGGCGGGCGGGGGAGTGCGGCGCGGGCCTCGGGTCTGCGTGAGGGCCGCGCCCGCGAGGACCACGATCGCGCCGACCGGGGTGTTCCAGGTGAGCTGTTCGCCGAGCACGGCGACGCCGGCCGCGGTCGCGATGACCGGGATGAAGTACGTGACCATGGCCGCCGTCGTCGGCCCGACCTCGGCCACCACCCCGTACTGCAGCAGCATCGCCCAGCCCGTGCCCAGCGCGCCCAGCGCGATCACCGAGAGCAGCGGCAGGATCTCGACCGAGTCCGGCAGGCTGGTGAACAGCGGTGTCACGAGCACCAGTTGCACGGTGGCGACGCCGACCTGGCCGGTGGCCAGGGAGAGGTTCGACGCGCCCGTGCCGGAGAGCGTGCGGCGGACGTAGATCCAGCCGACCGCGTAGCTGAACGAGGCGAGCAGCGCCAGCGCCGTGCCCGTGACGTCCAGGCCCGAGAAGCCCTGCCACGCGCCGAGCACCGTCAGGACTCCGACGAAGCCGATGCCGAGCCCCGCCGCCCGCACCCGCGTCGGCCGGTCCTCGGAGAGGGCGACGAGCGACAGGACCATGCCCCACAGCGGGGTCGTCGCGTTGCAGATGCCCGCGAGGGTCGAGGGGATCGTCAGCTCCGCGTAGGAGAAGAGCGAGAACGGCAGGGCGTTGAGCAGGAAGGCCGCGACCGTCAGATGGCCCCAGGTGCGGGCTCCGCGCGGCAGCCGGTCACGCCTGACGACCAGGGCGACGGCCAGCACGGCCGTGCCGAAGAGGAGGCGGCCGAAGGTCACCTGGAACGGGGCGAAGCCCTCCGTGCCGACCTTGATGAACAGGAAGCTGAAGCCCCAGATCAGGGCGAGGACGCCGAAGCGGACCCGCCAGTCGACGGAGCGGGACGCGCGCGACGGGCGCGTGCGGCGGAGCGGGGGCGCGGAGGGCGGGACGGGCGGCGACGAGGCGGCGGGGCTGCTCATGGTGCTCAGGGTGGCCGAGCCCACCTCGTAGTACAAGCGAGAATTCCTGGAGCCGATCTCTTAGAATCGCTTACATGTTGAATCTGGAGCGCCTGCGGACCCTGGACGCCGTCGCGCGGCACGGATCGGTGAGCGGCGCCGCCGACGGGCTGCACGTCACCACCTCCGCCGTCTCGCAGCAGCTCGCCAAGCTGGAGCGCGAGATCGGCCAGCAGCTCCTGGCGAAGAGCGGGCGCGGGATCCGGCTCACCGACGCCGGGCTGCTGCTCGCGGAGCACGCCGCCCGGATCCTCTCCCAGGTACAGCTCGCCCAGGCCGACATCGAGGCGCAGCGCGGCCAGGTGGTCGGCGAGGTGCGCATCGCGGCCTTCCCCACCGCCATGCGCGGACTCTTCCCGGCGGCCATCCGGGCGCTGCGCGCGGCCCACCCCGAGCTGCGGGTGCACACGGCGGAGCTGGAGCCGGACTTCGGCGTGCGCGACGTGCTCCGAGGGGACAGCGACCTCGCCGTGGTCCTGGACTGGAACAACAAGCGGGCGCCGGTCCCGGCGGGTCTCGAGCGGGCGCATCTGCTGGACGACTCCGCAGACGTCGCGCTGCCCGCCGACCATCCGCTGGCGGACCGCGCCACGGTCGACCTGGAGGACTTCGCGGACGAGGAGTGGGTCTCCTGGCCCGCCGGCGAGTTCTGCCACGACTGGCTGATGTTCACCCTCCGCTCCAAGGGCGTCGAGCCCCGGATCGCGCACGTCGCCGGCGACCACCACACCCAGCTCGCCCTGGTCGCCGCGGGCCTCGGCATCTGTGTCGCGCCCCGGCTCGGCCGTCCGGCGACCATGGACGGGGTGGCCTTCGTGCCCGTACGGCAGCCGGTGCGCCGGCACATCTACGCGACCTGGCGCAGTGATGCGGGCCGCAGGCCCTCCATCCGCGCGGTCGTCGAGGCGCTGCGCACGGCGGGCGAGCCGCTGGACTCCTGAACGCCGTCCGCCTCAGAGCGCGGCGAGCTTGCGGAAGTCCCAGGAGGCGACGGCGTCGGGAGTGAGCCGCAGCCAGGCGTGGCGGCCGTCGTGCGGCATGGAGTCGAGGCCGAAGTTCTTGGCGGCGAACAGCCGCTCGGGCACCTCCAGTTCGGGGCAGGGCTCGCCGGTGCGCGGGGCCTCGCCGACGAACTCCACGCTGCCCGAGAGCTCCACGCCGCGCAGCTCCCCGTACTCCTCGCCGTCGTCGATCACGACCGCGATCCTGGGGCGGGACCGCAGCTCGGTCCAGCGCCGGCTGCGTGTGAGGGAGTAGAGCCAGAGCGAGGTGCCGTCCCAGGCGAACCAGAGCGCGCTGACGTGCGGGCGGCCGTCGGCCGACACCGTCGCCACCCGGCAGGTCCGCTGTTCGGTGAGGAAGGCGTCGAGCTCCGCCGGAGTCATCATGATCCGGCGTCCGTGGCGCTGTGCGACGGTCATCGTCCGCACCCTTCTGGATTTCTGATGAGGTGTCAGAAATCATGGGGCCTGTATCCCGGAGGTGCAAGGAGGAGGACACCGTGAGGCGGTCGGACCAGCTCAGGGAACTGCTCGCGCCCGACGGCGCCGCGCTGCTCACCGTCGAGTGCCAGGAGGGCGTCGTCGGACGGGACAGCGCCCTGCCCGAACTCGCCGCCGTGGCCCGGGCGTCCGGAGCCCTGCGCAACGTCGCCCGGCTCGTCGGCGCCGCCCACGAGGCCGACGTCCAGGTCCTGCACGCGGTCGCCGAACGGCGCCCCGACGGGCGCGGCGCCAACCGCAACGCCCGGCTCTTCCGCGCCGCCGCCCGGCTTCCCGTGCAGCAGCACGCCGGCAGCACCGCCGTACGGATCGCCGAGCCCATCGAGGTGGCCGAACAGGACCTGGTGGTACGGCGGTTGCACGGGCTCTCGCCGATCGCCGGCACCGACGTCGACGCCCTGCTGCGCAACCTGGGCTGCCGTACCCTCGTGGTCACCGGCGTCTCCGCGAACGTGGCGATACCCAACGCCGTCTTCGACGCCGTCAACCTCGGCTACACGGTCGTCGTCCCGGGCGACGCCATCGCGGGAGTGCCGGCCGACTACACACCCGCGATGATCCGCCACACCCTCGCCCTGGTCGCCACGGTCGTGACGACCGACGACGTCCTCGGCTGCTGGAAGGCGCCGCGGCGGGTCAGCCGAGCCTGATCGCCTCGCCGACCACCTCGATCGGCGTCGGCTCCAGCGGCTTCGTCGCGGGGCCCTGCTTCACGCTGCCGTCGTTGGCGTCGAAGCGGCTCTGGTGGCAGGGGCAGACGATCACGCCGTCGGCCACGCTGCCCACGTGGCAGCCCTGGTGCGTGCAGCGCGAGGAATAGGCCTTGAACTCGCCCTTCCTGGGCTGGGTGACGACCACGCCCTTGTCGGCGATCACCTTTCCGCCGCCGACCGGGATGTCGGCGGTCATCGCGAGCGGCGCGCTCTCCTCGACGACCTCCGTGCCGCCGTCCGTGCCGCCCGCGCCGTTCTTCCCGCCGCCGCCCTCGCTGCCGCACGCGGCGAGGGCCGCCGTCAGACCCGCACCGCCCGCCGCCGCCACGACCGTCCTGCGTGCCACACCGCTCATACCGCTCCCTTTCGACCCGAGACGGTCACGATCACCGTCGTCCGTACGTGCGCCATCGTGTCGGATCCGACGGCGCGGCGCCACGGTTCGCGGACGGCGGAAGACCGGCTCCCTCAGTGGGCCGTCCGCTCGCGGACCGTCGTCGTCCAGGCCGGCTGGGCCTCGGCCGGCTCGGGCCCGGCCTCCGTGCGGCGGCCGCCGTGGGCGAAGAAGTCGGCGAGCGGGAGGATCGCGGCGCCGATGGTGACGGCCTCCGGGCCCAGGGTGCCCAGGCCGATGGTGACGCGGTCGGCGGGATAGCGCAGGGCGTAGTCCCGCGCGTGGCCGCGGACCAGGTCGAGGAAGCGCTCGCCGAGCTGGAGTCCGGCCCAGCCGCCGACGAGGATCCGCTCCGGCTGGAAGAGGTTGACGAGGTCGGCGAAGCCGGCGCCGAGGTACTCGGCCGTCTCCTCCAGGACGGCGAGCGCCGTGGCGTCGGGCTCGCGTCCGGAGCCCGGCTCCGGGTACGCGGCGGCCAGCAGCGCGGTGAGCGCGGTCTCCTCGTCCGCGCCGGCCGGTGGCCGGCCGCCCGCCTCGCGCCAGCGTTCGAGCAGTGCCTCGGCGCCCGCGTACGCCTCCAGGCAGCCCAGGGCGCCGCAGCGGCAGCGCCGGCCCCGCACCCGTACCGTCAGGTGACCCCATTCCAGCGCGCGGCCGGGGCCCAGCGGGTCGGTGGCGACACAGGCCCCGACGCCGGAGCCGAAGAGGACGAAGACGGCGCTGTGGGCGCCGCGGCCCGCGCCGAACCACAGCTCGGCCTGGCCGAGCGTGCGGGCGCCGTTGTCGATCCGGTACGGGACGGTCGCCGGCAGGTCCACGCTCTCGCGGAGCAGCCGCTCCAGCGGCACGGCGTCCCAGCCGATGGTCTGGCCGTGGACGACGGCGCCCTCGGGGCCGCCGTGGGCGACGATGCCGGGCACGCCCACGCCGACGCCGAGCAGCCGGCCGGGGTCCGTGCCGGCGGTGCGCAGCACCTCGGCGATGCCGTCGCGGATGTGGCCGACGACGAGACCGACCTCGTAACGGTCGTGTCGCTCGTCACCGTCGACGGCCAACGGCCTTTCCGTGCGCGCCAGTTCGGTGAGGGTGAGGTCGAAGAGCTCGATCCTGATCCGGGTCTCGCCGACGTCCACGCCGATCATGCAGCCGCTGCCGGGGCGGACCCGCAGCAGGGTACGGGGCCGCCCGCCCGCCGAGTCGACGCTGCCGGCCTCCTCGACCAGGCCCTCGGCGGCCAGTTCGGCGACCACGTTGCTGACCGAACCGGAGCTGAGTCCGGTCGCGGGACCGAGCGAGAACCGGCTCATCGGACCGTCGAACCAGAGCCGGCGCAGCACCGCGGTGCGGTTCTCCCGTCGCAGGTCGCGCACCGTACGGCCGTTCGTTGCTCGCACCTCAACCCCCGCTTCCTCAAAGCCTGTTCCGCAACATACACCCGGCGCGAAGCCTTGACGCGCCCTTCCCTTGGAGTTTAACTCACGTCCTAAATTAAGCCTCCCTCGAAAGGGTTCCGAGGAGTCATGCGCAGAATCAGAGCCGCGCTCACCGGCGTCGTCGCCCTCTCCCTCGCCCTCACCGCGACCGCCTGCGGCGGCGGCACCGCCGACGGCGCGGGCGGTGCGGACTCGCAGCCGAAGACGCTCACCTACTGGGCCTCCAACCAGGGCCCGAGCATCGAGGCCGACAAGAAGGTGCTCCAGCCGGAACTCGACAAGTTCGAGAAGGAGACCGGCATCAAGGTCAGGCTGGAGGTCGTGCCCTGGTCCGACCTGCTCAACCGGATCCTCACCGCCACCACCTCCGGCCAGGGCCCCGACGTCCTCAACATCGGCAACACCTGGAGCGCCTCGCTCCAGGCGAGCGGCGCGCTGCTGCCCTGGGACGAGAAGAACTTCGCCACGATCGGCGGCAGGGACCGCTTCGTCGAGTCCGCGCTCGGCTCCACCGGCGCGCCCGGCAAGGACCCGGCCGCCGTGCCGCTCTACTCCATGGCCTACGCGCTCTACTACAACAAGAAGATGTTCGCCGACGCCGGCATCACCAAGCCGCCGGCCACCTGGGACGAGCTGAACGAGGCCGGCCGGAAGCTCGCCAAGGACGGCAGGTCCGCCATCGGCGTCGAAGGCGGCAACCTCGCCAACAACATCCACCAGGTCTTCGTGCTCGGCAAGCAGCACGGCGCCGACTTCTTCACACCCGACGGCAAGGCCGACTTCACCTCCGACGGCGCCGTCGCCGCCGTCAAGCAGTACGTCGACCTCATGGCCGCCCAGAAGATCGTCGCGCCCGGCAACGCCGAGTACGCCCAGAACCAGTCCCTGGGCGACTTCGCCAAGAACCGCACCGCCATGGTGCTGTGGCAGACCGCCGCCCAGACCTTCGCCGCCCAGGGCATGAAGCCCGACGAGTGGGGCGTCGCCCCCGCGCCCGTCCCCTCCGGCACTCCCGGGCAGGGCACCCAGGTCAACTCCATGGTCGCCGGCATCAACATCGCCGTCTTCGGCAACACCAGGAACCGCGAAGGCGCCCTGAAGTTCGTGAAGTTCATGACCGGCGACGCCGAGCAGAAGATCCTCAACGCGGCCTACGGCTCCGTCCCGCCGGTCAAGGCCGCCCAGTCCGACCCCGCCTTCTCCGGACCCGCGCTCGCCGTCATCCGCGACACCCTCGCCAAGAGCGCCGCCGCCCTGCCGCAGGTCCCGGAGGAGTCCCAGTTCGAGACCGTCGTCGGCACCGCCGTCAAGGAACTCTTCGCCGACGCCGCCGCGGGCCGCCCGGTCACCACCGAGTCCGTACGCGCCAGGCTCGACAAGGCGCAGCAGCAGATGCCGAAGAAGTAGGCACGACACCCGCCATGACCGCCACCGTCACGCCCCGGGTCGACCCCGGGGCCGCCACCCGCGCCGCCCCCGCCGCCGGCGCCACCCGCAAGCACGGCGCTCTGCTGCCCTACCTGCTGCTCCTGCCCGCCCTGCTGCTCGAACTCCTCGTCCACCTCGTGCCGATGCTCATGGGCGCCGTCATGAGCTTCAAGGAGCTCACCCAGTTCTTCATCCGCGACTGGACCACCGCACCCTGGGCCGGCCTCGACAACTTCGCCGTCGCCGTGGACGTCGACGCGCCCGTCGGCGCGGCCCTGCTCGCGTCCTTCGCCACCACCTGCGTGTTCACGCTGGCCTCGGTCGCACTGTGCTGGCTGCTCGGCACCGCCGCCGCCGTCCTCCTCCAGGACACCTTCCGCGGCCGCGGCCTGCTGCGCACCCTCTTCCTCGTCCCGTACGCCCTGCCCGTCTACGCCGCCGTCATCACCTGGGCGTTCATGTTCCAGCGCGACAACGGCCTGATCAACCACGTCCTCCACGACCAGCTCGGCATCGGCGAGAGCCCCGCCTTCTGGCTCATCGGCGACAACAGCTTCTGGGCGCTGCTCACGGTCTCCGTCTGGAAGGGCTGGCCCTTCGCCTTCCTCACCGTCACCGCCGGCCTGCAGAACATCCCGCGCGACCTCTACGAAGCGGCCGCCCTGGACGGGGCGGGCACCTGGCGGCAGATCCGGCACATCACGATGCCCGCGCTGCGCCCGGTCAACCAGGTCCTCGTCCTCGTGCTGTTCCTGTGGACCTTCAACGACTTCAACACGCCCTTCGTCCTGTTCGGCAAGGCGGCTCCCGAGGCGGCGGACCTGATCTCGCTGCACATCTACCAGTCCTCCTTCCAGACCTGGAACTTCGGCACCGGATCGGCCATGTCCGTGCTCCTGCTGCTCTTCCTGCTCGTCGTCACCGGCCTGTACCTGGCCCTCACCTCGCGCGGAAGGAGGACCGGCCGTGCCTGACCCGACGACCGCGCCGCACCGGGCGGGCCGTCCGTCCCGCTCGTTCCTGTGGACCCGGCGCATCGTCCTCAGCCTGCTCACCGCCTTCGTGCTGCTGCCGGTGTACGTGATGGTGTCCAGCTCCCTCAAACCGCTGGAGGACGTCTCCGGGAAGTTCCGCTGGTGGCCCAGCGGGCTCACCCTGCGCCCCTACGCCGACATCTGGCGGACCGTGCCCCTCGCCGACTACTTCGTGAACTCGCTGATCGTCGCCGGCGCCGCCACCGTGTGCTCGGTGACCGTCGCCGTCTTCGCCGCGTACGCCGTCAGCCGCTACGACTTCCGCGGCCGCCGGGTCTTCACCGTGACCGTCCTGTCCACCCAGATGTTCCCAGGCATCCTCTTCCTCCTGCCGCTCTTCCTCCTCTACGTCAACATCGGCAACGCCACCGGCATCGCCCTCTTCGGGTCGCGCGGCGGACTGGTCCTCACCTATCTGACCTTCTCGCTGCCGTTCTCCGTCTGGATGCTCGTCGGCTACCTCGACTCGATCCCGCGCGAGCTCGACGAGGCCGCCAAGGTCGACGGCTGCGGCCCGGTCGGCGCCCTGTTCCGCGTGATCGTCCCGGCCGCCCTGCCCGGCATCGTCGCGGTCGCCGTCTACGCCTTCATGACCGCCTGGGGCGAGGTCCTCTTCGCCTCCGTCATGACCAACGACACCACCCGCACCCTCGCCGTAGGCCTCCAGGGCTACGCCACCCAGAACGACGTCTACTGGAACCAGGTGATGGCCGCCTCCCTCGTGGTCAGCGTCCCCGTCGTGGCGGGCTTCCTGCTCCTCCAGCGCTACCTCGTCGCCGGACTGACCGCCGGTGCCGTCAAATGACCACCCGGCGAAGCCTTCATACCCCGCATCAGATCTCGCCCACAGAAAGGGACTTCGTGTCCGAGCCCGACAGCGCCACCCTCGACCTCGACGCCTTCCCGGCGGGCTTCGCCTGGGGCACGGCCACCTCCGCCTACCAGATCGAGGGCGCCGTCGCGGAGGACGGCCGGGCCCCCTCCATCTGGGACACCTTCGCCCACACGCCCGGCGCCACCGACAACGGCGACCACGGCGACACGGCCTGCGACCACTACCACCGCTGGCCCGAGGACATCGCCCTCATGAAGGAGCTCGGCACCGACGCCTACCGGCTGTCCGTCGCCTGGCCCCGCGTCCTGCCCGGCGGCGACGGCCCGGTGAACACCGCCGGACTCGACTTCTACGACCGGCTCGTCGACGGCCTGCTCGACGCGGGCGTCACCCCCTCCGTCACGCTCTACCACTGGGACCTGCCGCAAGCCCTCCAGGACCGCACCGAGACCGCCCGCGGCGGCTGGACCGAGCGCGCCACCGCCGAGCGCTTCGCGCACTACGCCTCCGTCGTCGCGGCCCGCCTCGGCGACCGGGTCGGCCAGTGGGCCACCCTCAACGAACCGCTCTGTTCCGCGTGGATCGGCCACCTGGAAGGGCGGATGGCGCCCGGCTGGACCGACCTCACCGCCGCCGTCCGCGCCTCCTACCACCTGCTCCTCGGCCACGGCCTCGCCACCGCGGCCGTCCGCGCCGCCGCGCCCGGCGCCCGGGTCGGGCTCGTCACCAACCACTCCACCGTCGAACCCGCCTCCACCCGGCCCGAGGACGTCGCCGCCGCCGTCCGCGCCGACGGCCACACCAACCGCTGGTGGCTCGACCCGGTCTACGGCCGCGGCTTCCCCGCCGACCTGCGCGAGCTGTACGGGGTCGAGCTGCCCGAGAGGCCGGGCGACGCCGAGACCATCGCCGCGCCCCTCGACTGGCACGGCCTCAACTACTACTTCCCGGTCACCGTCGCCGACGACCCGGCCGGCCCCGTCCCGTACGCCCGGGAGGTACGGCTGCCGGGCGTGCCCCGCACCGGCATGGACTGGCAGATCGACGCCGGCGGCCTGGAGGCCTTCCTGCTGCGGCTCACCGAGGAGTACGGCGTCTCCCGGCTGTACGTCACCGAGAACGGCTCCGCCTTCCCCGACACCGTCGCGCCGGACGGGCGGATCGACGACCCGGAACGCGCCCGCTACCTGGAACAGCACCTCGCGGCCTGCGCCCGCGCCCTGCGCAAGGGCGCCCCGCTGGCCGGCTACTACGCCTGGTCCCTGCTCGACAACTTCGAGTGGGCCTACGGCTACGACAAGCGGTTCGGCCTGGTGCACGTCGACTACGCGACCCAGCGCCGGACGGTCAAGGCGAGCGGCCGGCGGTACGCGGACATCATCCGCGCCCACCGGACGCGGACCGGCTGACCCCACCTTCCACCCGACAAGGAGCCGCCATGTTCCGCCACGCGCCACGCACGGCCCCGCCCCGCTCCCGACCCCGCACTCCCCGCCGCATCCGCCGCATCCGCGCCGGTGCCCTCGCCCTCGTCACCGCCCTGCTCGGCGCCCTGCTCGCGCTCGCCCCGGCCGCCGAGGCGGAGGCCGCGCCCGTCCTGCTGTCGCAGGGCCGGCCCGTCACCGCCTCCAGCCAGGAGAACGCCGGCACCCCCGCCGCGGCCGCCGTCGACGGAGACCCCGGCACCCGCTGGTCCAGTGCCTTCGCCGACCCGCAGTGGATCCGGATCGACCTCGGCGCCCCGGCCGCCCTCAGCCGGATCGACCTGCGCTGGGAGACCGCCTACGGCACGGCGTACCGCATCGAGACCTCCCTCGACGGCACCGACTGGACCACCGCGTACGCCACCACGAACGGCCGGGGCGGCACCGAGTCCCTGCCCGTCTCCGGCACCGCCCGTCACGTCCGCCTCACCGGCCTGACCCGCGCGACGGGCTGGGGCTACTCGCTCTGGGAGTTCCAGGTGTACGGCACCGGCGACGGCGGCACACCCCTGCCGGGCGGCGGCGACCTCGGGCCGAACGTCCACGTCTTCGACCCGTCGACGCCCGGCCTCCAGGCCACCCTCGACGAGGTGTTCCGGCAGCAGGAGTCGGCGCAGTTCGGCACCGGCCGGCACGCCTTCCTCCTCAAGCCCGGCACGTACCACGGACTGAACGCACAGCTCGGCTTCTACACCCAGATCGCCGGGCTCGGACTGCGGCCCGACGACACCACGATCAACGGCGACGTGACCGTCGACGCGGGCTGGTTCAACGGCAACGCCACCCAGAACTTCTGGCGTTCGGCGGAGAACCTGGCCCTCGCCCCGGTCAGCGGCACCGACCGCTGGGCCGTCTCCCAGGCCTCGTCCTTCCGCCGCATGCACGTGAAGGGCGGACTCGACCTGTCACCCACCGGCTACGGCTGGGCGAGCGGCGGGTACATCGCCGACAGCCGGATCGACGGACAGATCGGCAACTACTCGCAGCAGCAGTGGTACACCCGGGACAGCGCCGTCGGCGGCTGGTCCAACTCCGTGTGGAACCAGGTCTTCTCGGGCGTCGAGGGCGCGCCCGCGAACGCCTTCCCCGAGCCGAAGTACACCACCCTCGACACCACGCCCGTCTCCCGGGAGAAGCCCTTCCTCCACTACGAGGGCGGCGAGTTCAAGGTCTTCGCGCCGGCGAAGCGCACCGCCGCCCGCGGCGTCAGCTGGGCCGGCACCCCGCAGGGCGAGTCGATACCGCTGAGCCGCTTCTACGTCGTCAAGCCCGGCACGACCGCCGCCACCATCAACCGGGCCGTCACGCAGGGCCTCCACCTGCTGTTCACCCCGGGCGTCTACCACGTCGACCGCACGGTCGAGATCAACCGGCCCGGCACCATCGTGCTCGGGCTCGGCCTCGCCACGATCGTCCCCGACAACGGCGTCACCGCCCTGCGGGTCGCCGACGTCGACGGCGTCCGGCTCGCCGGCTTCCTGATCGACGCCGGCCCGGTCAACTCGCCCACCCTCCTGGAGATCGGCCCGCAGGGCGCCTCCGCCGACCACGCGGCGAACCCGACCACCGTCCAGGACGTGTACATCCGCATCGGCGGCGCCGGCCCCGGAAAGGCCACCACCAGCATGGTCGTCAACAGCGACGACACCATCGTCGATCACACCTGGGTGTGGCGTGCCGACCACGGCGAAGGCGTCGGCTGGGAGACCAACCGGGCCGACTACGGCGTCCGCGTCAACGGCGACGACGTGCTCGCCACCGGCCTGTTCGTGGAGCACTTCAACAAGTACGACGTCGAGTGGTTCGGCGAGCGGGGGCGCACGATCTTCTTCCAGAACGAGAAGGCCTACGACGCCCCGAACCAGGCCGCCATCCAGAACGGCACGGTCCGGGGCTACGCCGCCTACCGCGTCGACGACTCCGTGACCACCCACGAGGGATGGGGGCTCGGCAGCTACTGCTACTACAACGTCGATCCGACGATCCGTCAGAACCACGGCTTCCGGGCACCGGTGAAGCCCGGCGTGCGCTTCCACAGCCTGCTCGTCGTCTCGCTCGGCGGCAACGGCCAGTACGAACACGTCATCAACGACACCGGGGCGCCGACCTCGGGGACGCAGACCGTCCCGTCGACGGTCGTGTCCTATCCGTGACGCCCGCCTGCCGGTGACTCACTCCGCGGTCAGGCGTCGAAGGCGGCGAACCAGCCCGCCGCCATGTCCTTGTCGCCGTGGCCCTGCTCCACGGCGCGCCGGAAGCGGCGGTGGCCGGCCTCGGTGGCGTCGAGGCGGACGCCGACGCGCTCGGCGGCCTCCAGGACGAGCCTGGCGTCCTTCTCGGAGTTGTCGACGGAGAACTGCGGGGTCCAGTCCCGGTTCAGGATCGCGGCGGACTTGCCCTGGAAGAAGCCGCTGTCCATGGGGCCGCCGGAGACGACGTCCACGAAGTGCTCCGGGGCGACGCCCAGCCGCTCCGCGAGCGCCAGGGCCTCGCCCACGCCGTGAGTGAGGGCGCCGACCCAGACGTTCAGCACCAGCTTGAGCCGGCTCGCCGCGCCGCTCGTGCCGTCCTCGCCGACCCACACCGTGCGGGCGCCGATGGTGTCGAACAGCGGCTGCACGGTGGGCCGCACGCTCTCGGGGGCGGCGGCCAGGACGACGAGGCTGCCCAGCTCGGCCGGCCGGCGCGAGCCCTGGACCGGGGCGTCGACGAAGACCAGACCGGCCTCGTCGGCGAACGCGGCGAGCTCGTCGACGGCCTCGCCCACGGTGGAGACCTGCACCCAGACGGTGCCCCGGGCGAGCTTCGGCGCCGCGGCCCGGACGGCCTCCAGGACACGGGGGCCGTCGTTGAGGACGGTCAGCACCACGTCCGCGCCGTCGACGGCCTCGGCCGGGCTGTCGGCGACGTGGACGCCGTCGGCGGCGAGCGCCTCGGCCTTGGCGCGCGTGCGGTTCCACGCGCGGACCGCGAGTCCGCTCCGTGCGAGGTTGCGGGCGACGGGGGCGCCGATGATGCCGGTGCCGAGGACTGCGATGACCGGCTGTGCGGTGGTCATGTCCGGACTCCTAGAAGGTGGTTCGGCGTACGCGCGGCCCCGCGCGGGAGGCGGCGGCACCGCGAGCGGTTCGAAAATATTCGTACCGGGCTACCTTAGGCAGGCGGGCGACGCGCCCACAACGTTTCGCGGCGCGTCGACACGCATATGTCAAGTCGTCGCAACGAAGAGGTTCCCGATGCCCGTCGAGCTGTTCCATCCAACGCTGGACACCGTCGAACTCGACGCGGTGTACGCGGCGTTGGCCGACCGGCACCGCCGTGGCGTGGTCGTCAGACTGGCCCGCACGCCGGACGCCGAGGTGGCCTGCACGGCCCTCGACCTGCCCGGCGCCAAGTCCACCCGCTCGTACCACTGGAAGGTGCTGCGCGAGGCGGGACTGATCCTCCAGCGCAGCACCGGCACGGGCATGCTGCTGAGGCTCCGGCCGGACTTCGAGCAGCGCTTTCCCGGGCTGCTCGCCAACCTGCTGAGCCTGACGGGCGGCGGTCACGGGGCACCCGCCTCCTGACGCGTCGCGAGAACGCGCTCAGGGCCGCGGCGCGAGGATCTGGTCGACCAGGGCGGTGAGCGTCGCGCGGTCGCCGACCCTGCCGAGCACCCGCAGTCCGTACAGGGAGTTGAGCAGGGAGAGCGAGAGCGCCTGCGGATCCGCGGCCTCCGGCATCGAGCCGTCACGCTGTCCCTGCTCGATACAGACGCGCAGTGCCGTCCGGATGCGGGTGAAGGTCCTGCGGACGTGCTCGGTGATCTCCGGGTCCTGGCCGGCCGGCTCCATCGCGGTGTTCACGACCAGGCAGCCGCGGTGCTCGGGATGCTCCGCGGTCTCCTCGTCGACGACGCTCGTCAGGACCGCACGGATCCGGTCCCGCGCCGGGCCCTCGCCCTCCTCGAGCTGCTGCACCAGCTTTCTGGTGCACTCCTCGTCGTACCGCCGCAGCGCCGCTTCGAACAGGCCGCGCTTGCTGTGGAAGGTGTTGTAGAGGCTGCCGCGGCCCAGACCCGTGCTGTCCACGAGGTCCTGGGCGGACGTGCCGGCGAACCCCTTGTCCCAGAACGTGGCCATCGCCGCGTCCAGTGCGTCGTCGAGGTCGAAGCCTCGGGGGCGAGGTGACATGACGACAGGTTAGCGATTCTGGAACGATTGTTAAAATTCCATAGCCCGGCGTGACTGCCCGCCGGAAGGTGTGCTTACCTCGAGTCGTCGACGCGGCACTGAGTGTCTCGGGCACCACACCGGGCCACTCGTGCACCGCCATCCGGCACGGGATTGCCGACCCTCTCCCCGCAGCCGGTGGCGCCGCGAAGGCCCCCGCACCCGTCCCGCACGACGGCAGCCGGGGAGAGCCCGACCACCGGGCATCAACATCATTCGCATGGGGGAATCACGTGGCACCCGTTCAGTCCGTCGCGCCCGCTTACGGCTTACGTCTGGAAGACGGAGCCTGCCTGCCGGGTCTGCTGGAACAGCAGGCCGTGGCGCGGCCCGAGGCCGTGGCGGTCGTCGCCGACGACCGCCGTCTGACCTACCGCGAGCTCACCGACTCCAGCGGCCGGCTCGCCGCCCACCTCCACGGGCTCGGCGTCTCGGTCGACGACTGTGTCGGCCTGTACACCGAACCGTCGCTGGACCTGATGACAGGAGCCTGGGGAATCCTGTTCGCCGGGGCCGCCTACCTGCCGCTGTCCCCGGAGTACCCGGAGGACCGGCTCCGCTACATGATCGAGAACAGCCGCACCCGGGTGATCGTCACCCAGGAGCACCTGCGCGAGCGGCTGGCCGCGATCGCCCCCGCGGGCACCCGGATCGTCACCCTCACGGACCTCCCGGACGCCCCGCTCGACGAGGTCCCGCACTGCGGGACGGGCCGCGCCGGCGGCCGTACCGGCGCGGGTGGGGCGGGCGGCCCGGCGCCCGGCGAGCCGCCGGCCGCACGGGTGCCGGAACAGCGGGGCGCGCACCCGACCGGACCGCGCCCGGACTCCCTCGCGTACGTCATCTACACCTCGGGCAGCACCGGCAAGCCCAAGGGCGTGATGATCGAGCACCGCAGCATCGTGTCCCAGCTGCGCTGGATGCACTCCTTCGGCCACCTCGGCAGCCACGTCACCGTCCTGCAGAAGACGCCGATGAGCTTCGACGCCGCCCAGTGGGAGATCCTCGCGCCCGCCGTCGGAGCCAGGGTCGTGGTCGGCGCTCCCGGCATCTACCGCGATCCCGAGGCGCTGATCGCCGCCGTCAACCGGCACCGCGTCACCACCCTGCAGGGCGTGCCCACGCTCCTCCAGGCCCTGGCCGACCTGGAGGAGTTCCGCTCCTGCACCACCCTGCGGCGGGTGTTCTCCGGCGGCGAGGCGCTCTCGCAGCGGCTCGCCCGCACGCTCCTGACCGAGCTGCCGTGGATCTCGCTGGTCAACCTGTACGGGCCCACCGAGACGACCATCAACGCCACCGCGTGCCTGGTCGACCCCGACTCGCTGGGCGACGGTGCAGGATCCGTGCCGATCGGCGTGCCCGTCGACAACACCCCGTGCTTCATCCTCGACGAGGAGCTCAGACCCGTCGACATCGGCACCACGGGCGAGCTCTACATCGGCGGCGTCCAGCTGGCCCGCGGCTACCTGCACCGGGACGACCTCACGGCGGAACGATTCATCCCGTCACCCTTCGTCCCCACCGAGCGCCTCTACAAGACCGGTGACCTCGCCTACTGGAACGAGGACGGCACCATCACCTGCGCGGGTCGCGCCGACAACCAGGTGAAGCTGCGCGGCTACCGCGTGGAACTCGACGAGATCTCGCTCGCCATCGAGGAACACGCCTGGGTCCGGCGCGCCGCCGCCGTCGTCACCGACGACCCGCGCACCGGCTTCCAGAACCTGGTGGCCTGCATCGAACTGAACCCGCGCGAGGCGGCCCTGATGGACCAGGGCAACCACGGCAGCCACCACCAGTCCAAGGCCAGCAAGCTCCAGGTCAAGGCGCAGCTCTCCAACGCCGGTCTGCGCGACCCGGAGGAACTGGCCGGCCGCGCGGTCCTCGACCTGCCGGGCCGCGAGGCCTCCGCGCGGCAGCGCCGGGAGGCCTTCGCCCGCAAGACCTACCGCTTCTACGACGGCGGCGAGGTCGCCCGCGAGGACCTGCTGAAGCTCCTCGCGCAGCCTCCCGCCGACGGCCACAGCCGCGGACCCGGCGAACTCTCCCTGCCCGAACTGGGCGAAATCCTCCGCTGGTTCGGCGCCTTCCGTTCCACCGAGCGCCTGCTGCCGAAGTACGCGTACGCCTCGCCGGGCGCCCTCTACGCCACCCAGACGTATCTGGAGCTCAGCGGCGTCGCCGGGATCGAGCCGGGCGTGTACTACCACCACCCCGTCGACCACACCCTGGTGCGGATCGCCGGCACGGACCTGACGGGCCCCGCCCTGCACGTCCACTTCCTCGGCAAGAAGCGGGCCATCGAGCCCGTCTACGCCAACAACATCCAGGAAGTCCTGGAGTTCGAGGCCGGGCACATGGTCGGCGTCTTCGAGGAGGTGCTCCCCGAGTACGGACTCACCGTCCGGCCCGCGGGCTTCTTCCCGGCGGTCAAGGACCGGCTCGACGTCGCCGACGAGGACTACTACCTCGGCACCTTCGAGATCCACCCGAACGACGGCGAACCCCGCCAGGACCCCACCGAGATCTACGTCCAGGCCCACCCGGGCCGCGTCGCCGGCCTGCCGGGCAGCCACTACCGCTTCCGCGACGGCGAGTTCGAGCACGTCTCGGACGAGCTGATCCAGCGCCGCCACGTCATCGCCATCAACCAGTCCGTGTACGACCGGGCCTCCTTCGGCATCACCGCCGTCAGCCGCGCCGAGGAGCCGTGGCTGGAGTACGTCGCGATGGGCGCCAAGCTGCACCGGCTCCAGCGCAACGGGCTCTCCCTCGGCCTCATGTCCTCCGGATACAGCTCCAAGTCCGGCAACCCGCTGCCCGCCGCGCGCCGGATCGACGAGATCCTCGCCTCCGCGGGCATCGACAGCGGTCCCTCGTACTTCTTCCTCGGCGGCCGGGTCAGCGAGGAGCAGATCCGCAGCGAGGGCATGAACGAGGACGCCGTGCACACCAAGGGCCCGGCCGAGATCATCAAGGAGGAACTGGCCGGCTTCCTGCCCGACTACATGATCCCCAACCGGGTGCTGGTCATGAACGACCTGCCGCTGACGGCCAACGGCAAGGTCGACGCCAAGACCCTCGCCGCGAGCGAGCAGGTCCGCGCCGCGGGCAGCGGTGCCCCGTACGTCGCCCCGGCGACGGCGCACGAACGGTGGCTCGCGGAGGCCTGGGGCGAGGCCCTCAGGTACGAGGACGTCTCCATCGAGGACGACTTCTTCGCGGCCGGCGGCAACTCGCTGGTCGCCGTCGCCCTGGTCAACCGGATCAACCGGGAGTTCGGCACCCGACTGCCCCTCCAGGTCGTCTTCGAGGCGCCGAGGCTCGGCGACCTCGCCGCACGCATCGCGGACGGCTCCGGCGGCGCCCCCGTCTCACGCCTCGTCCGGCTGCACGACGACACGCCGAAGGGCGCCGAGGGCGTCACCACGCCGGTGTTCTGCTGGCCCGGCCTCGGCGGCTACCCGATGAACCTGCGGCTGCTCGGCCGCGAGTCCGGCCTCGGCCGGCCGTTCTACGGGGTACAGGCGCACGGCATCAACGAGGGCGAGCGGCCGTACCCGACCGTCCAGGAGATGGCGGCGGCCGACGTCGCCGAGATCCGGCGGATCCAGCCCGAAGGCCCGTACCTCCTGTGGGGCTACTCGTTCGGGGCCCGCGTCGCCTTCGAGGCCGCCTGGCAGCTGGAGCAGGCCGGCGAGAAGGTGGAGCAGCTGCTGTTGCTCTGCCCCGGCAACCCCAAGGTCCGGGCGGCCGATGCCGACCGCCACGGCCGGGAGGCCTCGTACGCCAACCCCGCCTACGTCACCATCCTCCACTCGGTCTTCGCCGGCTCGGTCAGCGGCCCCGAGGTCGAGGAGTGCCTGGCGGCCGCCCACGACGAGGACGCCTTCGTCGCCTTCGTCCACGAGCGGATACCCGCCCTGGACGAGCGGCTGATCCGCAGGATCACCCGCATCGTCGGCGAGACCTACGAATTCGACTACAACTTCCGGGAACTGAACGAACGTCAGCTGGACGCACCGGTCACGATCTTCAAGGCGACCGGCGACGACTACTCCTTCATCGAGAGCAGCTCCGGATACGCAGCCCGTCCGGCCACCGTCGTGGACCTCGCGGGTGACCACTACAGCGTCCTCAAGGAGCACGGCGTCACCGAGCTGGTGACCGCCATCCGAGCCCGGCTCGACGCGTAACGGCCTCCGGCGCCCCAGGGCGCCGGACCTCCGACGCCCTTCGTCCGCCACGCCCCTGGAGCGCCTCGTGCCGCACCTGGACATTTCCTACTACGGCAGGGAATTCACCGACGAGCAGAAGGACCGGCTGGCCAAGGCCCTGTCCGAGGTCGTCGTCGAGCACTTCTCGACCTACGACGGAGCCGTCTCGATCTCCCTGCACCCCGTGGACCGGCAGGACTGGCAGGACCGGGTCTTCGCACCCCGGATCACCGCTCTGGCCGACCGCCTCATCAAGCGACCGGACTACCGCTCCGCCTGAGCCGGCCCCGCCGCGAACCGCCGGTCCGCCGCCCGAACTCACCAGAACCTCTCCGAGAGGCACCCGCCATGACCGACTCCCTCGGCCCCCGACTCAAGGTCGGCGTCGTCGTCCCCTCGACCAACACCTCGGCCCAGCCCGAACTAGAGGCCCTGCGCCCGCACCAGGTCACCAACCACATCGGCCGCATGGTGATCGGCGACGACTCCATGGTCGACGAGCCCGGCTTCGACCACGTGATGCACAGCATCCGCGACTCGACCCACCCGGCCGTCAAGAGCGTCGTCAGCTGCAGCCCCGACACCGTGATCATCGGCGTCTCCCCGGAGAGCTACTGGGACGGACCCGATTCCCACGAGCGCGTCCTCGCCTCCCTGCGCGAGGCCGCCGGCGGTCTGCCCGTCATCATGAGCCCCGACGCCATCAAGGCCGCGCTCACCGCCTACGAAGCCCGCAGGATCGCCGTCATCACGCCGTACCTGCCCGTCGGCGACGACTCCGTCAGCCGCTTCTTCAAGGACAGCGGCTACGACGTCGTGCGCATCCAGGGCCTCGGCATGCCGAGCCCCGCCAGGATCTCGCACGTCTCCGAGACCGAACTGCGCGACGTGATCCAGCAGATCGACGGCCCGGACGTCGACGCGATCGTCCAGGTCGGCACCAACGTGGCCATGGCGCGGGTCGCCGCGGTCGCCGAGTTCTGGACCGGCAAGCCCGTCCTCTCCAACAACGCCGTCCTGTACTGGCACGCGCTGCGGCAGAACGGCATCCAGGACCGGATCCACGGCCACGGCTCCCTGCTCTCGGAGCACTGAGCCGCCGCCGGCCCGCATCTCTCCCGGCCCCCGGCTCCTGGCCCCTGGCCCCCTGCCTCCTGCCCTCCGCCCCCTCTCTTCCTCCGACCGACAGACCGACAGACCGACCGACGGCCGGGGCCCGTCCCCACACGGACGGGCCCCGGCAAACTGGAGAACTCCCGTGACCAGCACTGGCCGTAGCGAAGCGACCGCGACCGCACTGCGCCCCGAGCCGGCGCCCACCGAGGAACGGCTTCCCATCCTGAAACTGCTGGCGTTCACCGCGGCGGGTTTCCTGGCGATCATGACCGAGACGATGCCCGCGGGTCTGCTCCCGCAGATCGGGCACGGGCTCGACGTGTCGGAAGGCCTTGCGGGACAGCTCGTCACCCTCTACGCCATCGGATCCGTGATCGCCGCGATCCCGGTGATCGCCGCGACCCGCAGCGTGCGGCGCAGGCCGCTGCTGCTGAGCGCCGTCGGCGGTCTCTTCGTCTTCAACACCGTGACCGCCCTGTCCACCCACTACGGCATCACGCTCGGCGCGCGCTTCGTCGCCGGCATGGCCTCCGGCGTGATCTGGGGCCTGCTCGCCGGCTATGCCCGCCGCCTGGTGCCCGAGCACCTGCAGGGCCGCGCCCTCGCCGTCGTCGGCGTCGGCCAGCCCATCGCGCTGACCGCCGGCGTGCCGCTCGGCACCTGGCTCGGCTCGGTCTTCACCTGGCAGGGCGTCTTCTGGGTGATGTCCGCCGTCGCGCTCGCCCTGATGATCTGGGTGCGCGTCCTGGTGCCCGACTTCCCCGGCCAGGCCGTCGAACAGCGCAAGCCCATCAGCGAGATCTTCGTGACGCCCGGCATCCGTCCGATCCTCGCGGTGATCTTCCTGTGGATCCTCGCCCACAACATCCTCTACACCTACATCTCGCCCTTCCTGAGCGAGGCGGGCCTCGGCGAGCGCGTCGACGTCATGCTGCTGGTCTTCGGGGCCACCGCCATCGCGGGCATCTGGCTGACCGGCCTGTTCGTCGACCGCAAGCTGCGCCTCCTGACCCTGGTCAGCCTGGCCGGCTTCGCCGCCGCCTCCCTGGTCCTCGGCATCGGCCACTCCTCGCCGGCCGCCGTGATCGTCGGCGTGGTGGCCTGGGGCCTCACCTTCGGCGGTGCGCCCACCCTGCTCCAGACGGCCATCGCGGACGCGGCGGGCGACGGCGCCGACGTGGCCCAGTCCATGCTCGTCACCATCTTCAACCTGGCCGTCGCGGGCGGCGGCGTGGTCGGCGGTCTGCTCCTGGAGTCCTCCGGCCCCGCCTCCTTCCCGTGGGTCCTGCTCGCGCTCGCCGTCCTGGCCTTCGCGGTCGTCGGCTCGGCCAGGGCCGGTTTCAAGCCCGGCACCCGCGGCAGCGCCTGACGGCGACCGCCACGCCGGCACGGCAGAGCCCGGCGCCCCCTGGGGGTGCCGGGCTTGCGGCGTCAGCGGCCCGCGGCCGGGGCGAGTGCGGGGGAGAACCGGGCGGAGATCGCCTCCAGCAGCGGCTTGCGGCGGGTGTTGTGGAAGGCCGCCACCCGCCAGGAGCCGTCGGCGTCGCGGACCAGTGTGTACGTCTGGACCTTGCGGGGCCGCTCCGGACGGCGCCCGCCCTTGTACGTGTCGCCCCGGCCGCCGACCACGGCCACGTCCGGGCCGAGGAAGCGCACGTCGGTGATCTCGTCGGCGAGCCGGGTGCCCTTGAGGAACTTCGCGAACAGCGCGCGGTGGCCCTCCACGATGGCGCGGCGCCCCTGATAGACGGTGCCTATGTACGTGACGTAGCTGGCGTCCTCGGTGAACAGCGCGCCGTACGCCTCGGCGTCGTGCCGGCCCCAGGCCTCGACCAGACCCCCCAGCACGGCCTTCACCTCGGCGACGTCCCGCTCCCGGTCCCACTCCTCGCGCATGGTGGATCACTCCCTCAGTCGTTAGACTCAGGCAGATACTGAGCAAGAGCAGTATCTGCATGCATGCAGATAAATGTAGGAGGCGAGGGCTGCGATGGCAAGCACGGCGGGCGGCACGCACGAACACGAGGTGTTCCGGCAGTACCTGGACGCGGTGGGCCTGCAGGGCCTGGCCGCCGCGGAAGCCGCGGGCCTGCACACCTCCGAGTGGTACGCGCTGAGCCTGATCGCCTTCCACGGCGGTCTGGCGTCCGGAGAGCTCGCCGCCAGAACCGGACTCACCACGGGCGCGACGACCCGGCTCATCGACCGGCTCGAGAAGGCCGGCTTCGCCCGCCGCGCCGCCGATCCCCGCGACCGCAGGCGTGTGATCGTCGAGCCGGTGCCCGACGCGCTGGAGCGCGTCGAGGAGGTCGTGGGGCCGGCCCGCCGCCACCTCGCCGAGGTCCTCTCCCGCTACACGCCCGAGCAACGGGCCCTGCTCTTCGACTACTTCGCCCGCGCCGCGCCGGCCTTCCGCGCCGCCACGGAGGAGATCCGCGCCCACACGGCCGCGGCCCGTACCGCCACGTCCCGTACCGCCACGCCCGAGCGAGGCCGGAGCGGGAAGACCGGGACGCAGGAGGAGTGAGGACGCAGGAGGAATGAGGACGCGCTCTTCACGCCGTGGTGGTACGGAGTGCTGCGCGCCGGCAGGGCGGCGCGACCAGGTGGTGGGGGAGGCCGCGGGCACCGGAGGGCGGGGCATAGCCTGGGCCGATGCTTACCGAAGTGACAGCGACCCGCTATGTCACGCCCTTGCGTGAGGGCGGCTCGCTCCCCGGGATCGTCGAGGCCGACGATCTCGGCACGTACGTCATGAAGTTCACGGGCGCCGGGCAGGGGCGCAAGACCCTCGTCGCCGAGGTCATCTGCGGGCAGCTGGCCCGGCGGCTCGGGATGCGGGTGCCGGAACTCGTCGCCATCGAGCTCGATCCCGTCATCGGACTCTCCGAGCCCGACCAGGAGGTGCAGGAGCTCCTCAAGGCGAGCGGCGGGCTCAACCTCGGCATGGACTTCCTGCCCGGGTCGCTCGGCTTCGACCCGCTCGCCTACGAGGTCGACCCGAAGGAGGCCGGGCGCGTCGTCTGGTTCGACGCGGTGATCAACAACGTCGACCGTTCCTGGCGCAACCCGAACCTCCTGGTCTGGCACGGGGACCTGTGGCTCATCGACCACGGCGCCACGATGATCTGGCACCACAACTGGCCCGGTGCCCAGGCCTCCGCGGCGAAGCCGTACGACGCCTCCGACCACGCCCTCGCGCGCTTCTCGCCCGACGTCGCCGCCGCGGCCGCCGAGCTCGCCCCGCTCGTCACCCGCGAGCTCCTGGAGGAGGTCGCCGCGGACGTGCCCGACGAGTGGCTGGTCGACGAGCCCGGCTTCTCCGGCACCGACGAACTGCGCGCCGCCTACGTCGAGGCGCTGCTGCCGCGCGCCGCGACCATCCACGAGCGCATCACCCTGGGCCCGCGCACCGAGCGGCGCCCGCAGCAGCCCCCGGGCTGGCTCGCCGAACGCCTCGCCCCCCGCCCCGCCCAGAAGGACAGCACCACGTGACCGACCGCGACGTCTTCGAGTACGCGCTGCTGCGCGTGGTGCCGCGCGTCGAGCGCGGCGAGTGCTTCAACGCGGGCGTGGTCGTCTACTGCCGCGCCCGTTCCTTCGTGGCCGCCCGCACCCATCTGGACGAGGCCAAGCTGGCCGCCCTGGACCCGCACGCCGACGTCACCGGCGTACGGGCGGCGCTGCACGCGGTCGAGGGGGTCTGCACGGGCGGCGAGGCCGCCGGCCAGGCCGCCCGGGACGACGCCGGCCGGCGCTTCCGCTGGCTGATCGCCCCGCGCTCGACCGTGGTCCAGCCCGGCCCGGTGCATACCGGCCTGACCGCCGACCCCGAGGCCGAGGTGGAACGCCTGCTCGACCTCCTCGTGCGCTGACCCGTCGCCGGCGACGCGGAGTGATCCTGTGCACCCGGTGGGCCGTTGACACCGGGTGCCAGGGCTTCTAGCGTCTCGTCCTGCGGGCGATACTAAGCGGTCGCTCACCTCTCCGAAGGGCGGTTGCCCGGGGGAGCGGGCGGGCCGCGCGGTAGGGACCGTACTCAGGGACGATCCAAGGGCGAGGAGAACAAGCATGTCCACCACCGAGCAGCGCGTAGCCGTCGTCACCGGTGCGGCGCGGGGCATCGGAGCCGCCACCGCGATCCGGCTCGCGGCCGAGGGCCGCGCCGTGGCCGTACTCGACCTCGACGAGGCGGCCTGCAAGGACACCGTCGAGAAGATCACCGCCGCGGGCGGCACCGCGCTCGCCGTCGGCTGCGACGTCTCCGACAGCGCCCAGGTGGAGGCCGCGATCGCGCGGGTCGCCGCCGAGCTCGGCGCGCCCACCATCCTCGTCAACAACGCCGGTGTGCTCCGCGACAACCTGCTCTTCAAGATGTCCGAGTCCGACTGGGACACCGTGATGAACGTGCACCTCAAGGGCGCGTTCCTGATGGCCAAGGCCTGTCAGAAGCACATGGTGGACGCGGGCTTCGGCCGGATCGTCTCGCTCTCCTCCTCCTCGGCGCTCGGCAACCGCGGCCAGGCCAACTACTCGGCCGTCAAGGCCGGTCTGCAGGGCTTCACCAAGACCCTCGCCAAGGAGCTCGGCAAGTTCGGCATCACCGCCAACGCCGTCGCCCCCGGCTTCATCGTCACCGAGATGACCGCGCAGACCGCCGAGCGCGTCGGCATGGGCTTCGAGGAGTTCCAGGCCGCGGCCGCGTCCATGATCCCGGTGCAGCGCGTCGGCCGCCCCGAGGACGTCGCCAACGCCATCGCCTTCTTCACGGGCGACGACGCCGGCTTCGTCTCCGGCCAGGTCATGTACGTGGCCGGCGGCCCGCTCAACTGACCCGCGACGCGGAGGAGGCACAGTCATGAGCGCGAAGGAACTGCCCGAGCCCTCGGGCAAGGTGGCCCTGGTCACCGGCGGCAGCCGGGGCATCGGCTACGGCGTCGCCGAGGCCCTGGTGGCCCGCGGCGACCGGGTCTGCATCACCGGGCGGGGCGAGGACGCCCTCAAGGAGGCCGTGGAGCGGCTCGGCGCCGACCGGGTCATCGCGGTCCCCGGCAAGGCCCACGACGAGGCCCACCAGGCCGCCGCGGTCGAGGCCACCATGGAGGCCTTCGGCCGGGTCGACTTCCTGGTCAACAACGCGGGCACCAACCCGGTCTTCGGCCCGATCGCCGAGATGGACCTGAACGTCGCCCGCAAGGTCTTCGAGACCAACGTCATCTCGGCCCTCGGCTTCGCCCAGCAGACGTACCGGGCGTGGCAGAAGGATCACGGAGGGGCGATCGTGAACATCGCCTCGGTCGCCGGAATCGCCGCATCGCCGTTCGTCGGCGCATACGGAATCAGCAAGGCGGCCATGATCAATCTCACTCTCCAGCTGGCGCACGAATTCGCGCCGACGGTCCGTGTGAACGCGATCGCGCCGGCCGTGGTGAAGACGAAATTCGCCGCCGCGCTCTACGAGGGCCGGGAGGTCGAGGCGGCCGCCGCCTACCCGCTCGGCCGGCTGGGCGAGCCGCGCGACGTCGGCGGCGCCGCCGCCTTCCTCACCTCGTCCCAGTCGGACTGGATCACCGGTCAGACACTGGTCGTCGACGGCGGCATTTTCCTGAACGCCGGTGTCGGGTGACCGATATCCGGACACCCTGCTGAATTCTTGACCGGTTTGGCCCCGGTTATACGAGAAATGCCTCGAGTGCCCCGCCAGGGCAGCGCATTGACCTGGCGGGGCGCTGCGGTATGGTCGGCCGACCCCAGGCTGAACGAGGAGCGTGCACGTGTTCAACCGGACCAGTCTGCAGGCCGCTGCAGCCCTTGCGTCCATATCCCTGCTGTCCGGATGCGGTGTGTTTTCGGACAGTGAATCCACAGCTGACCAGAGAATCGTCGTGGGGACGACGAGTTCTCCCACGACCCTCGATCCGGCGGCCGCCTGGGACAATTCCTGGGAACTCTTCCGGAATGTCTTCCAGACCCTCGTCGCGTTTCCGACCGGCAGCACCATCCCGAAGCCGGACGCCGCCGACTGCGCCTTCAAGCAGGGCTCCTCGAGCCGGGTCTACGAGTGCCGCATCCACGACGGACTGACCTTCTCCAACGGTCACAAGCTGGACGCCGAGGCCGTCAAGTACTCGATCGAGCGGATCCGCACCATCGACGTCGAGGGCGGCCCCAACGGCATGCTGGGCTCGCTCGACAAGATCGACGTGGTCGACCCCCAGACGGTGGTCTTCCGGCTCAACCAGCCCGACGCGACCTTCCCCTTCGTCCTCGCCACGCCGGCCATGTCCCTCGTCGACCCGGCCGAGTACCCGGCGGACAAGCTCCGTGAGGACGGCAAGCTGGTCGGCTCCGGCCCGTACGTCCTCGACTCGTACACCGAGGGCGAGAAGGCCGAGCTCAGCCGCAACCAGAGCTACAAGGGCTTCGCCGACCGCAAGAACGGCGGCGTGACCATCCGGTACTTCAAGGAGTCCGAGCCGATGGTCGCCGCCCTGAAGAAGAAGGAGATCGACGCGACCTACCGCGGTCTGACCGCGGCCGAGGTCGTCGACCTCCAGGCCGACACGCCGGAGAACCAGGGCCTCCAGCTCGTCGAGTCCACCGGCGCGGACATCCGCTACCTGGTCTTCAACACCAAGGACTCCTCGGTCGCCAAGCTCGCCGTCCGCAAGGCCATCGCCCAGCTCGTCAACCGCGACGAACTGGTCAACAAGGTCTACCAGGGCACCGCCGAGCCGCTGTACTCGATGGTTCCCAAGGGCATCGCCGGTCACACCACCAAGTTCTACGACCGCTTCGGCTCGCCCGACGCCGCCAAGGCCAAGAGCATCCTGCGCTCCGCCGGCATCACCGAGCCCGTGAAGCTGGACTTCTGGTACACCACCGACCGCTACGGTTCCTCCACCGCGCCCGAGTTCGCCGAGCTCAAGCGCCAGCTGGAGGCCTCCGAGCTGTTCGAGGTCACCCTCCACGGCAAGCCGTGGAAGGAGTTCCAGGCGGGCTACCAGAAGGGCGAGTACCCGGTCTTCGGCCGCGGCTGGTTCCCCGACTTCCCCGACCCGGACAACTTCATCGCCCCCTTCGTGGGCAAGAAGAACGTCCTCGGCACGCCCTACGTCAGCCCTGAGATCACCGACGAGCTCCTCCCGAAGTCCCGGCGCGAGAGCGACCGCGCGGCCGTCACGGACGAGTTCACGCAGGCGCAGGAGATCATGGTGCAGGACGTCCGGCTGCTGCCGCTGTGGCAGGGCAAGCTCTACGTCGCGGCCAGCGAGGACATCGCGGGCGGCGAGCGGGCCCTCGACCCGCAGACCGTCATGCAGATGTGGGAGCTGAGCCGCCGTACCAGCTGGTAGCACCCCGCGGGACCCGGGCGGCGGACGGCGTTGTCAGTGGGCACCGGTAGGTTCTCGTTCGGAGTAAACGAACGCCCACCGGAGGATCCTGACGTGACCGACACCGACCTGCTGCCCGAGTCCTGGCGCGGCGTCCTCGGCGAGGAGCTGGAGCAGCCCTATTTCAAGGAGCTCACCGAGTTCGTCGAGGAGGAGCGGGCCAGGGGGCCGGTCTTCCCGCCGCGCGAGGAGGTCTTCGCCGCCCTCGCCGCCACCCCCTTCGACCAGGTGAAGGTCCTCATCCTGGGCCAGGACCCGTACCACGGCGAGGGCCAGGGCCACGGCCTGTGCTTCTCCGTCCGGCCGGGCGTCAAGACCCCGCCCTCGCTGCGCAACATCTACAAGGAGATGCAGGCCGAGCTCGGCCACCCCATCCCGGACAACGGCTATCTGATGCCGTGGGCCCAGCAGGGCGTCCTGCTGCTCAACGCGGTGCTCACGGTCCGCTCCGGCGAGGCCAACTCGCACAAGGGCAAGGGCTGGGAGAAGTTCACCGACGCCGTCATCAGGGCCGTCGCCTCCCGCCCCGACCCGGCCGTCTTCGTGCTGTGGGGCAACTACGCCCAGAAGAAGCTCCCGCTCATCGACGAGGAGCGGCACGTGGTGGTGAAGGGCGCCCACCCCTCGCCGCTGTCGGCGAAGAAGTTCTTCGGCTCCCGGCCCTTCACGCAGATCGACGCGGCCGTCGCCGCCCAGGGGCACGCGCCGATCGACTGGCGCATCCCGGACCTCGGCTGACCTCACCCGGATCCGGCGCGCCGTGTGCGGTCACGGGGCGCCGGATCCGGCAGGCTCGGAGGGGGACCGAACGCGTGGAGGCCGTGATGACCGGGCAGCAGGTGTCGGACGACGCCGTCATGACCAGGATCGGGCAGGCGATGATGCTGCTCCACGGCGGCGACCGGGAGGAGGCCCGGAACCGCTTCGGCGCCATCTGGGACCAGCTGGGGCCGGACGGCGACCCGCTGCACCGCTGCACGCTCGCCCATTACATGGCGGACGCCCAGGACGACCCGGACACCGAGCTCGCCTGGGACCTGCGCGCGCTGACCGCCGCCGAAGGCCTCGACGAGGACCGGCTCGCCCGGCACGACTCGGCGGTGGCGCTGCGGGCGCTGTACCCGTCGCTCCACCTGAACCTCGCCGCCGACTACGTGAAGCTCGACCGCCTCGACGCGGCCCGGGTCCATCTGGACCGGGCCCGTGCCGCCTCCGTGGTGCTGGACGACGACGGCTACGGCAACGGGGTGCGGGCCGCGATCGAGCGGCTCGAGCTACGGCTCCGGGAGCGGCGCTCGTAGGGGCCGCTCCCGGCGTCCCCGGGGTGCCGGCTCAGTGGCCGTGGTGGCCCCGGCACAGCTTCGCCTGCGGGCTGTCCGGGCTCCAGCCTCCGTACGCCTGGCCCAGGGCGCACACCTCGGCCCGGTCGCGCGGAACCCTCGGCACGTCCGGCGGTTCGGCGGCCGGATGCCGTGGCTTCTGCTGCTTCGGTACGGCGGAGGGGCGGGGCTGTTCGCCGCGGCGGGGCCGGTCGGGGGCCTGCCCGCCCTCGACCCGTCGCCGCTCCACGGCCGAGCGCGGCTCCGGCTCCGGAGGATCCGGCATCGCCGCCTCCAGCGCCTCCCGGGCGGGGCCCTGGACGATCTGCGGAGCGACGTCCGGGCCGTCGGCGGAGGCCGGACTGCCGGGGGAGGCGGGCGAGGGGACCGAGGGCGGCGGTTCGACCGCCATACAGCCCGAGAGGGCGGCCATCGCCACCCCCGCGAGCAGCGTCACTGTGGTTCGGGTTCTACGCACCCGCGCCACTCTGCAGCTCGGCGCGTCTCCCGCGCTCCCCTACTCGCGGGGAATGCCCCGCATGAGTGATCATCGCGCGCAGGCTGACCCGGACCCGCCGCGGCCGTGGGAGCCCGGCGTCAGTCGCCGGTGGCACCGTCGACGGCCTCGCGGATGAGGTCCGCGTGGCCGTTGTGGCGGGCGTACTCCTCGATCATGTGGAGGTAGATCCAGCGCAGGTTGAACGTCTCGCCGGAGCGGTGCTTCCCGGCGCCCACGTCGTCGAGTCCGTGCCCGGCGGCGAGGATCCTGGCCCTGGCGATCTCGGCCTGCCAGGTGGCGTGGGCCTCCTCCCAGGTGTCCTCGTCGCTGACGCGGATGTCCCGGTCGAAGTCCTCCTCGGTGCTGTAGATCCAGGGCGCGTCCTCGCCCGCGAGGACCCGGCGGAACCAGCCGCGCTCGACCTCGGCCATGTGCCGGACCAGACCGAGCAGACTGAGGTCCGAGGGCGGGGCGGAGGCCGTGCGCAGCTGGGCGTCGTCGAGCCCGGCGCACTTCATCTCCAGGGTGGCCCGGTGGTAGTCGAGCCACTGTTCGAGGGCCGCGCGCTCACCGGTGAGGGTGCCGGGCTCGACGCGCGGGGTGGTTTCGGTGCGTTCGGCAGTCATGAGCGGCATCCTGGCCGAAGACGCCCGCCGCGGCCAGGGACGTGACGAGGGGTCACCGGCCCAGCATGCCGCGCAGGAGCTCGTCGTAGCCGGTCCGCAGTTCCGCGCGGCTGGGCACGGCGGCGTGGAAGGAGCCGGCCGCGCAGGAGAACATCAGGCCCTCGCTCCACGCGATGAGGGAGAGCGCGTGGCGCTCGGGGGAGGCGGAGCCGGCCGCGCGCATCATCGCGATCAGCGGGCCGTGGAAGACGGCTCCCGCGGAGTCGAAGAAGGAGCGCAGCTCCGGGCGGCGGGTGGCCTCCAGAGCGAGTTCGTAGCGGGAGACGAGCAGCGCCCGGTGGTCCGTCAGATAGCGGTGCAGGGCGAGGGCGAGCGCGTCGGCCAGCCCGTCGGGACCGGCGTCCGCGGCGGGCAGTTCGTGCGGGGCGAGGACGGCCGCCTCGTGCTGGACCTGGCGCCGTACGGCGGTCTCCAGGAGGGCCTGCCGGGTCCGGGCGTGGTTCGAGGTGGAGCCCTGCGGGAGACCGGCCCGCTCGTCGACGGCGCGGTGGGTGAGCCCGCGCATCCCGCGCTCGACGAGCAGGTCGAGGGCGGCGTCGCCGATGCGGTCGGCGCGGCTGAGCGGGGCGTCGGGAGCGGGTGCAGCGGTCATGGGCACCAACCTATGCGACCTGCCGCTGCCACTTCGACTACAGCTGTAGTACGGTGAAGAGGTCACTACACCTGTAGTCCGCGGTGAGTGGTCGTCGTCCTCGTGTCCCGTCGTCCCCGAGGGGGAGTCATGGAACAACACCGTGCGGTCGTCGTCGGAGCAGGCATCGGCGGTCTCACCGCCGCCATCGCCCTGCGCGGACGCGGCTGGGACGTCACCGTCCTCGAACGCGCCGACGGCCTCGCCCCCGTCGGCGCCGGCATCGGCCTCGCCCCCAACGCCCTCCGCGCCCTCGACGTGATCGGCCTCGGCGACCCGATCCGCGAACTGGCCGCCTGGCAGGGCGACGGCGGCATGCGGCGCCCCGACGGCCGCTGGCTCGCCCGCACCGACGCCGGCGCCGCCGCCGCCCGCTTCGGCGGCCCGCTCGTCCTGCTGCACCGCGCCACCCTCGTCGACCTGCTCGTCTCCGCCCTGCCCGCCGGCACCGTCCGGACCGGAACCCCCGCCGCCCTCGCCGACGCCGGCGACCCCCGGCGGCCCGCCCGCGTCACCACCCCCGACGGCGAGATCGAGGCGGACCTCCTGGTCGCCGCGGACGGCATCCGCTCCGCCGCCCGCACCGCCCTCTTCCCCGCGCATCCCGGACCCCGCTACTCCGGCTTCACCACCTGGCGCACCGTCATCCCCGCGCCGGAGCGGCCCTTCGCCCCGCACGAGACCTGGGGCCCGGCCCGCCTCTGGGGCAGCCAGCCGCTCAAGGACGGCCGGGTCTACGCGTACGCCATGGCCGCGGCACCCGCCGGCGCCCACGCGCCCGACGGGGAGAAGGCCGAACTCCTGCGGCTGTTCGGCGACTGGCACCACCCCGTACCCGCGATCCTCGACGCCGCCGAGGAGACCACGGTCCTGCGCCACGACGTCCACCACCTCATCGACCCGCTGCCCGCCTTCCACGCCGGCCGCACCGCCCTCCTCGGCGACGCCGCCCACGCCATGCAGCCGACCCTGGGCCAGGGCGGCAACCAGGCGATCGAGGACGCCGTCGTCCTCGCCCACCACGTCGGCGGCGGCCTGCCCGTACCGGCCGCGCTCGCCGCGTACACCGCCGACCGGCTGCCGCGCACCACCGCCCTAGTGCGCAAGGCCGCCCGCACCGGCCGGCTCGCGCTGCTCTCCGCCCGTCCCGCCGTCGCCCTGCGCGACGCCGCCGTGACCGCCGTCTCCCGCTTCGGGCCCGGCCTCGTCCTCCGCGGCTTCGACGGCATCGCGGACTGGCGGCCGCCGGTCGCCGCCCAGCCGTCCCGCGTAAGCTGACCGGCGCGAACGCCCGCACCGCGAGCACCGGAACGCGCAGGCCCGCACCAGGAACGCCCGCACCGCGACGAACTAGAAGGAGACCCCGTGAAGGTCGGCTGCATCGGACTCGGCGACATCGCGCGGAAGGCCTATCTGCCCGTCCTGGCCACCCTTCCCGGGGTCGAACTCCACCTCCAGACCCGCACGCCCGCCACCCTCGACGCGGTCGGCGACAGCCTCCACCTGCCCGCCGGGCAGCGCCACCTCGACCTCGACTCGCTCATCTCGGCCGGCCTCGACGCCGCCTTCGTGCACGCGCCGACCTCCGTGCACGCCGAGATCGTCACCCGGCTCCTGGAGGCCGACGTGCCCACGTACGTCGACAAGCCGCTCGCCTACGAGTACGCCGAGTCCGAGGCCCTGGTGGAGCTCGCCGAGAAGCGCGGCGTCGGTCTCGCCGTCGGCTTCAACCGCCGGCTCGCGCCCGGCTACGCCCAGTGCCTCGACCACCCGCGCGAACTGATCCTCATGCAGAAGAACCGCATCGGACTGCCCGAGGACCCGCGCACCTTCGTCCTCGACGACTTCATCCACGTCGTCGACACCCTGCGCTTCCTGCTGCCCGGCGAGGTCGAGCACACCGACGTGCGCGCCAGGATGCGCGACGGCCTGCTGCACCACGTCGTGCTCCAGCTCTCCGGGGACGGCTTCACCGCCATCGGCATCATGAACCGGCTGAACGGCTCCACCGAGGAGATCCTGGAGGTCTCGGGCCAGGACACCAAGCGGCAGGTCCTCAACCTCGCCGAGATCATCGACCACAAGGGCCAGCCGAGCGTGCGGCGGCGCGGCGACTGGGTGCCGGTGGCCCGTCAGCGCGGCATCGAGCAGGCCGTGCTCGCCTTCCTCAACGACGTACGGGAGGGACGCCGACTCAGCGCGCGGGACGCGCTGCGGACCCACGAGCTGTGCGAGTACGTGGTGCGCGAGGCGCTGTCCCAGGACCGGTCCCAGAACCCGCCGCAGGACCGCCCCCAGGCCTACTGAGCCGTCACCGCGCCGAGGAATCCGGACCCTGGCCCCGGCCCGGGCGTGCACCCGAGGCCGTGCCCGCGTCCGGGGCCGTGCCCGGAGGCTCGTCCGCGTCCAGGTCCCGCCGGAACCGCCGGAGCCCGCCGCCCCACGGCAGGCTCGCCACGACGACGAGGACGGTCACGGCCACCGCCCCGTACACCGGCCAGTCGCCGAGCCGTTCGTACGGCGTGCCGCCGCGGGCGAGCGGCAGCTCGTAGACGGCGGCGGCACTGCTGCCGGTGCCCAGCACCGGGCCGATCCGCCGCCCGTCCGGCCCGTACGCGGCGCTGACCCCGGACAGCGTCGCGTGCACCACCGGCCGCCCCGTCTCCGCCGCCCGCAGCGCGCCGAGCGAGGCGTGCTGGGCCGGCGCCCAGCTGTCCTGGAACGTCGAGGTCGACGACTGCGCGACGACCACGTCGGCGCCGTCCCGGGCGAGCCGGCGGCTCATGTCGGGGAAGGCGGTCTCGAAGCAGATCAGCGGCCCGATCCGCAGCCCCGCCGGCCCGGTCCCGGCCGTGGCGGGCAGCGTCATCACGACCGGCGCCGTGCCGCGCCGCCGGTCCTCGCCCGCTGCCTTGCCGACCGAGGTGGCCCAGCCGAGCACGGCACGGGCCGGGACGTACTCGCCGAACGGGACGAGCCGCATCTTGTCGTAGCGGTCCCGCGTCGGCCCGTCCGCACCCACCAGGATGGCGCTCTTGAAGATCCCCTGGCGGTCGGAGCGGCGGGCGTCCACGTTCACCAGGAGCGGCGCGTCCACGGCGCGGGAGAGCGCGGTCAGCCGGGCCGCGAAGTCCGGCCGGGAGACCAGGTCCGCGCCGACGCTGCTCTCGCCCCACACCACCAGGTCGAGCCGCTGCCCGGCGAGCGGCCTGGTCAGCTCCTCGCCCCGGTCGAAGCGCTGACCCGGCGGGCCGATCACTCCGGGCTGCACGACCGCGACCCGCACCGTGCCCGCGTCGCGCGGCGGCGCCCCCGCCCACCAGCCGAGGCCGGCCACCAGGGCGCAGCCGGCCAGCCCGGCCACCGCGACCAGCCGCAGCCGCGGCACGGCGACGAGCAGCGCGACGGCCGTGTTCACGGCGACCACCAGGAAGCTCACCAGCCACACGCCGCCGACCGCGGCGAGCCGGAGCTCCGCCGGCACCTGCCACTGGCTCGCCCCGAGCAGCCCCCACGGACCGCCCAGGCCCTGCCACGAGCGGACCAGCTCGACCAGGAGCCAGCCGGAGGGCACCACGAACAGCGCGGCCGCCGCCCGGCGCGGCGACGGCGTGCCCCGCAGCATCACCCGCACCAGCCGGGCCCACGGCAGCCAGAGCAGGCCGAGCAGCGCGGCGATCACCGGCAGGAAGACGTGCAGGCTCGGCAGCAGCCAGTGGTGCATGGCGAGCATGAAGCCGAAGCCGCCGCACCACCCGTCGTACCCGGCCCGGCGCGGGTCCGGAGCGCCGCGGATCAGCAGCAGCCAGGGCACGAGCGCGAGGAACGCCCACCACCACAGCCCGGGCTCGGGAAAGGCGAGCGCGGGCAGAGCCCCGAGCACGAGGGCACCGGCAGACCGCCCGACCCCCCGGCCCCGACGCGGGACGCGCGGGCCACGGCCGCGGCCCGCGCCAGGGCCTGTGCGCTCACTTCCGCCCGCGTCCCCCTCGGTTCCGGCCTCCGTGACAGGGACAGTGACGGGTGCCGCCGTCGTCCCGGCCGCGGCCGGCCGGCGGGCGAACGGAATCCGCATGCCGTGCCTCCAGGTGTCGCCTCCAGTGTGCGCGCGACGAGGCCCGCCGGCGGGCCGACGCCCTCACATCCGGCGCCATTTCTCCTCGACGACCACCGAGCGGAGCCGCCAGTCGCGGTCCACCCGGCGCACGGCGAAGCCGTATCTGCCGCCGCACACGAAGTCCTCGCCGGACTCGAACCGCATGGGGTTCACGTAGTCGGCGCGCACGGTGGCGGTGTCTCCCGGAGAGCCGTCGACGTGATCGATGCGGATCCTGCGGTTGACGATGAGGTGCTGCCGTACGGGGAAGAGCCGCATCGTCCCGGCCAGCCACTCGGCGACCTCGGCGGCGGGCCCCTCGATGCCGCCCGAGCCGCGGTAGTCGGCGCGCCCCTCCGGGGCGAACAGCGCCCGGTACGCGGTCCAGTCGGAGTCGTCCACGGCCACGGCGTAACCGGTGACCAGGTCGTCGATGGCGAGCCGGTCCATCACTGTCGCGAGATCCACGCGCTGCGTCATCGGTTCAGTGTCGGGCAGCGGGCGCGCGGGGCCAAGGGCCGTGCGGGCGGAGCTCGCGAAAACGGCCGACGAGCCGTCGACGGAGACGGACCGGGGCAGCCACGGCCCGGGCGCATCCGCCCGGGCCGCCCGGCCGGAAGCACAGGAGCCGGGGACGGTCCGCGGACCCGGGTGGAACGCAGGAGGAGGACCGAACGGTGATCAGTGTGGAGCGCGTCATCGTGGTGCGCCGTCCGCCGGCCGAACTCGTGGCCTACATGGCGGACTTCGCGCGCACCGAGGAATGGGATCCCGGCACCGTCCGCTGCGTACGGCTCGACGGCGGGGCCGTCCGGCCGGGCGCCCGCTGGCGCAACACCTCACGGTTCCGTGGCCGTGAGACCGAGCTCGACTACGAGCTGGTCCTGCTCGAGCCCGCGCGGCTGGTCTTCGTCGGGGAGAACCGTACGGTGCACGCGACCGACGACCTCCGCTTCGCCGACGAGGGGACGGCCACCCGGCTGACGTACCGGGCGTCGTTGCAGTTCAAGGGCTTCGCCCGGCTGGCCGAGCCCTTCCTGCGCGCGGAGTTCGAGCGGCTGGGCGACGCGGTGGCCGGCCGCCTTCCGCTCGCCGCCGGGCACGGCACTCCTGACTCCTGACACCTGACACCGGTCCGCCGCGCACGCGCGACGGCGGCCTCGGTGGCCCGCTCCTCTCACGCATCGTTTCCGCATCGTCTCGAGCTCGTATGGTGGGTGACATGTCCGATACGGCTCACGGGATCACGACCGGCGCCGTCGCACGGCGGCTGGGCGTTTCCCCCACCACCGTCCGTTCGTGGGACCAGCGGTACGGCATCGGCCCGGCCGTGCGCGCGGACGGACGGCACCGGCGGTGGAGCCCGGAGGACATCGCGATGCTCGACGAGATGTGCCGTCTCACGGCCGCGGGCGTCCCGCCCGCCGAGGCCGCGAGGGCCGCCCGGCAGGCACGGCCCTCGGCGGGGCGGACCGCGGCCGCTGCCGCCCCTTCGGCGCGGTCCGGCATCGCTCGGGACGAAGTCGAGGAGACGCCGGAGACGCTCGCGTCCCCGGCGGGCGTGCCTCCCGGGAGGACCCGCCGCGCGGGACCCGGGAGCGGCCTGCCGCTGGGCGACGTACGGCAGGAAGCCCGCGGGCTGGCCCGCGCCGCCGTCCGCCTCGACGGCCCCGCCATGGAAGGGCTGCTCCAGGAGGTGCTGGCCGCGCACGGCCTGGTCACCGCGTGGCAGGAGATCATGGTCCCGACGCTGCACGCCGTGGGCCGCAAGTGGGAGTCGTCCGGAGACCGTTACGTCGAGGTGGAGCACCTGCTCTCCTGGCACGTCTCCACCGCGCTGCGCCGCGCCGCCGTGACCGGCCCGGCGACGGCTTCCACGGCCGCTCCCGTCGTCCTGGCGTGCGTCCCCGGCGAGCAGCACACCCTGCCCCTGGAGGCACTCGCGGCGGGACTGGCCGAGCGGGGCCTGCCGACCAGGATGTTCGGCGCCGCGGTGCCCGCCGAGGCCCTGGACGCGGCGGTGCGACGGTCGGGACCGGCCGCCGTGGCGCTCTGGTCGCAGGCGAGGTCCACCGCGAACCACGCCCTGGCCCGGCACGTCGCGGGGACGGCCTTCGGCGTGCGGGGAGCGCGCACGGCACCGCTGGTGCTGCTCGCGGGCCCCGGCTGGCTCGGCCGGCCGCCGGCTCCCGGCATGGCGCGTCCCCACGGGCTGCGCGAGGCGCTCGACGTGATCGCCCGGCTGTACGGGGAACCGGCCGCGGGCGCGGAGCGCTGACACCACCGCCTCAGGGGCGAGCCGCCCCCCGCCGCCGGGCCGGGCCGTCGCCGGACCGCTGCGCGTCGGTCCGGCGACGGGGCGGCCGGGGCACGAAGCCGCTGGTGCGCGCCCGGTAGGCCGCGTACCCGGGACGGTCGGCCATGTGGGCCTCCAGGAGCCGCTTGCCGCTGCCCCATACGAGGAGACCGCTCATGACGAGCGGGGAGACCAGGGTCAGCAGGGCGGTCTGCCAGGTGGCGCAGGCCGTCAGGTACAGGCCCCACCAGACGAGGAAGTCGCCGAAGTAGTTGGGGTGGCGGGTCCAGCTCCACAATCCCCGGTCCATGACGCGGCCCCGGTTCGCCGGATCCGCCTTGAACCGGCCGAGCTGGTGGTCCCCCACCGCCTCGAAGGCGAACCCCGCCGCCCACACGCCGAGGCCCAGCCACACGGTCGCCTCCGGCGGGCCGGGCAGCAGGACCGCGACCTGGACGGGGAGGGAGACGAGCCACACCAGGGCGCCCTGGAGGAGGTAGACCTTGCGCAGCGCGTACAGCGTGGGATTGCCGCGGGCCCGCGCGAGCATCCGGGCGTACCGGGGGTCCTCCCCCTGGCCGCGTCCGCGCCGCGCGATGTGGGTCGCGAGCCGCAGTCCCCAGACCACGGTGGCGAGCGCCACGGCGGTCCGGCGCAGGTCGTCGCCCTGGCCGGCCGAGAGGCACCAGGCCACCACGGCGACGGCCGCGAAGGCGGCTCCCCAGGCGACGTCCACGATCCGGTGCAGCCCCTTGACGGTGCCGGTCACGAAGGCCACCAGCATGACGGTGCACGCGGTGACGGCCGAGGCGGCGAGGACGAGGCCGAGGGCCCCGGGGTCGACGGGAGTCACGACGTCTCCTCCGATGTCTCCTCGTACCGGTCGGCGGGGCCGGAGGCCGGGCCGGGTGCGACGGGCCCGTGGTGGTCGTCGGCGGTGAGCAGGAGCTGGCGGACGTCGAGGTGGCGGGCGCGGAACCCGGCCTCGGACCAGGCCAGGTAGAACTCCCACATCCGCCGGAAGACGTGGTCGAAGCCCAGCGCGTCGACGGCGGCCTCCCGGCCGAGGAAGCGGGCGCGCCACTGGCGGAGGGTCTCGGCGTAGTGGTCGCCGTACCCGCTGTCGTGGGCGATGCGCAGGCCGGCGGCGGAGCTCCCGCGCGCGATGGCCTCCGGCGAGGGGATCAGACCGCCAGGGAAGACGTACTTGCTGATCCACGTGTGGGTGCGGGCGGTGGCGAGCATCCGCTCGTGCGGCATGGTGATGGCCTGGAGCGCGACGCGGCCGCCGGGGGCGAGGAGGCGGCGGAGCGCGGCGAAGTAGTCGGGCCAGAACTCGGCGCCCACGGCCTCGATCATCTCGACGCTCACGACGGCGTCGTAACGGCCCCGGACGTCGCGGTAGTCGAGGAGCTCGACCGTGACGCGGTCGGCGACGCCGGCCCGCGCCACGCGCCGGCGCGCCAGGGCGAGCTGTTCCTCGGAGAGGGTGACGGTGCGGACGCGTGCGCCCCTGGCCGCGGCGCGGATGGCGAGTTCGCCCCAGCCGGTGCCGATCTCCAGGAGGGCGGTGCCCGGTCCCGCCCCCGCCAGGTCGAGGAGCCGGTCGATCTTGCGGTGCTGGGCGGCGGTGAACTGCCCGTCGGAAAGCAGGACGGGCTCGGCCGGGAGCGGGTCGAATATCGCGGAGGAGTAGCTGAGGCCCGGGTCGAGGAAGAGGGCGAACAGCTCGTTGGAGAGGTCGTAGTGGCGGTGGATGTTCTCGCGCGCCCCGTCCGGGGTGTTGCGGTCCGCCGGGGGCCTGCGCCGCACCCAGGCGCCCCGGAACCGGTGCAGCGGGGCGGGCACGAGGTCGTCGACGTGGCGGGCGAGGACGGTGAGGAGCTCGACGAGGTCGTCGGCGTCCCATTCGCCGGCCATGTACGACTCGCCGAAGCCGATCAGTCCGTCGGCGCCGATCCGGCGGTGGAACGCGTACGGGTCGTGGAGGGTGAGGGTCGGTACGGTGCGGTCCCCGCCGGGTACGGTGCGGTCCCCGCCGCGCACCGTGCCGTTCCCGCCGGACCGGGAAGGCCCCGGGAGCGCGCCCCCGCCCTCCCCGATCCGCAGGGGCAGCCGGGCGAGGGCACGCTGCACGAGGCGGCGGGCGACGGCGGTGCGCAGGGCGGAGGCGCGCGGCAGCCGGGCGACGTCGGGCCAGCGGTCCGGGTCGGCCGGAACCCGGCCGAAGTGGACGGCGGACGGCGCGTTCGGGGGAGGCGAGAGGGTCACGATGTGCCTTCCTGGGCGGGGGCGGTACGGGGCGGCCGGGGCCGGACGCGCAGTCCCTTGAGGTAGAGGTGGATGCCGTGGCGGCGGATGCCGACGGAGACGGCGGCGGTCGACCAGGGGTGGCGGAGGGCGGCGGCGAGCAGGGCGCCCGGGCCGGCGGGACCGCGGGCGCCGCGCACGGTGGCCGTCAGGGGGCGGGACCCGTCCGGGTGGCGGAGCTGGACGGTCAGGTCGAGACGCTCGCCCGGGAGCGGCAGCCGCATGCGGTAGGTGCCCTCGGCGTCGAGGAACGGCGAGACGTAGAACTCCTTCGGGGTCTCGGCCCGGCCCCGCGCATCGGGGCGCAGCAGGTAGCAGTGGCGTCCCCCGTAGGTGTTGTGGACCTCGGCGACCACGCACACGCACCGCCCGTCGCGGTCGTGGCACCAGTACAGGGTGAGCGGGTTGAAGACGTGACCCAGGACGCGGGCGTGAGCGAGCATCAGCGCCCGCCCGTCCGCGCCCCGGACGCCGTGCGCGGCCAGACAGGCGTCGAGTCCGGCCCGCAGCGAGGGAGCGGTCCCCCCGAAGTGGTCGCGCGGATCGAAGCGGGCGAGGGGGCGCAGCGGCCGGGGCAGCACGGGCAGGTCGTCGACGTCGACGAGCCACAGGTAGGTGCGGTGGCGCAGGGCGTGCCGGACCGGCGTGACGCGGGTGTGGGCGATCTCGGCCGCGTACAGGGCGGGGACGGGCCGCGGGGCCGGGCCGGTCGTCACCACGTCACCCCCAGGTGGCGGGCGGCCTCCACGCCGGAGCGGCAGCCGTCCTCGTGGAAGCCCCAGCCGTGATAGGCGCCGGCGTATGCGGTGACGGGGCTGCGGAGGCGGGGCAGGAGCCGCTGGGCGGCGACCGACTCAGCGGTGTAGACGGGGTGTTCGTACGTCATGCGGGCCAGGACGGTCGACTCGTCGACGCGGTCGCCGGGGTTGAGGGTGACGATGTGGGGCTCGTCGGCGGGGAGCCGCTGGAGCCGGTTCATGTCGTAGCTGACCTGCACGGCTCCCGGACGGGCGGTGCACGACGGCAGCCGGTAGTTCCACGAGGCCCGCGCGTGCGGCGAGCGCGTCAGCAGGCTCGTGTCGCGGTGCAGGACCGTCGGGTTGCGGGAGTACGTGAAGGCGCCGAGGACGCGTCGCTCCGCCTCGGTGGGGTCGGCCAGGAGACGCAGGGCCTGGTCGGGGTGGACCGCGATCACCACGGCGGCGTGCTCGGCGGACTCGCCGTCGTCGGTGACGACGGTCGCCCGGTGGGCGCCTCGCACGACGGCGCGGACGGGGGTCGCGGTCCGTACGGAGGCGAGGCCCTTCGCGAGGCGTTCGACGTAGGTCGCCGAGCCGCCGGCGACGGTCTTCCACCGAGGGGACCCGCTCACCGAGAGGAGTCCGTGGTGGTCGAGGAAGCGGAACAGGTAGGCGGCCGGGTAACGCAGCGCGGTGTCCGGGGCGCAGGACCAGACGGCGGAGACAAGGGGGACGGCGAAATGGCTGACGAAGTGGGCGGGGAAGCGGTGCGCCCGCAGGAAGTCGGCGAAGGTCGCACCGGTGTCGCCGACGGCCAGCAGGCGGCGCGCGGCACGGTGGAAGCGCGGGACGGCGGCGAGCGTCCGCAGGTGGCGGCCCCGGAGGGCGTTGCCGCCGCCGAGGAGGCCGCGCGGCCCGCGCGCTCCGGCGTACTCGAGGCCGCAGCCGTCGCAGCGGACCGACATGCTCATCTCGGAGTCCTGGGTGGCGACGCCGAGTTCGCGGAAGAGCCGCAGGAGGTGGGGGTAGGTGCGCTCGTTGTGGACGATGAAGCCGGTGTCCACGCGGAGCGTCCCGCCGCCCGCGGCCGGCAGTTCGTGGGTGTGCGCGTGACCTCCGAGCCGTCCTTCGGCCTCGTACAGCACCACGTCGTGCGCGCGGCCGAGGACGTGGGCGGCGGTGAGCCCCGCCACCCCGGCCCCCACCACGGCGATGCTCCGTCCGTTCATCTTTCCCACCCGTCGTGTGGCGGCCGCCGCCGGTCGGGGCGGCGGCCTGTCTTCTGCTGTCGGTCGTTTCGCGGCGCACGCGCTGCCGGACGGTCCGGATCACCCGCCGGCCGCGACCGGTCCGAGGCTGTGGCGCATCCGCAGGAGGCCGCGGCGTGCGTGGCTCTTGACCGTGCCGAGCGGCATGCCGGTGCGGTCGGCGATCTGTGACTGGGTCAGGTCGGCGAAGTAGGCGAGTTCCAGGACGTCGCGCTGGACGCGGGGCAGCCTGGCCAGTTCCTCGGTGACGACGAGCCGGTCGATGATCCGCTCGGGGCCGTCGGGGGAGCCGCCGGTGTGCTCCAGGGAGGCGCCGAGGGCCGCGGTGAGCTCGGTGCGCCGGGTGCGGGCGGTCAGCGCGTCGGCGATCTTGCGTCGGGTGATGCCGGTGAGCCACGCCGGCAGCGTTCCCCGGTCGGGACGGAAGTTCCCGCGGCCCCGCCAGGCGGCGACGAACACCTGCTGGGTGACGTCCTCCGCCTCGCGGGGGTCGCCCAGGGCGCGGGCGGCGAGCGTGTGCACCAGGCGCCCCCAGCGGTGGTACGCCGCGTCCAGGCAGCGCTCGTCCCCCTGGACAAGACCTCGGGCGATCCGCTCGTCCTCGGCCGCGGAATCGGGCGGCGCATGATGGGCGCGAGGCTCCGCCGGGCTGGCGAGGTGGCCGGTCATCCGGTGCGCGGTCATGACGGTTCCTCCTCCGGGCGGTGGCGCGGGTGACCACCGGGCCCTTCCGGGGCGTGCGGACCGCCGGTCTCGGAGCGGCGGTCCGGCGGAACCTCCTCGGTTCCGTGTCCTCACGCTCCGGCGAAAGGGCCCCGCCGCTCAACTCGCATCGTTTCCGCATCGAAAACTGCGAGGTGGCGCGCATCGGTTCGCCACCGCGGGCGGAGGTGGCTCGGCCCGGCTCAGGCGGTCTCGCGGGCCCGGCGGAAGCGCGCCAGCCCCTCGGAGAGCTCGATCAGCGGATCCGGGTAGTCGTAGGCGGCCCGGTCCAGGCCGGTGAGGCGCCAGGGCTCGTGGACGGCCGGGCCGTCGAGGCCGGCGAGCTCCGGCACCCAGCGCCGCACGTAGGCGCCGTCCGGGTCGTACCGCCTGCCCTGGAGCACCGGGTTGAGGACGCGGTTGGGCCGGGTGTCCGTCCCCGTGCCCGCCACCCACTGCCAGTTGAGCTGGTTGTTCGCCACGTCGCCGTCCACCAGCAGCCCGAGGAAGTGGCGGGCGCCCTCCCGCCAGTCGATGTACAGCGTCTTGGTGAGGAAGGAGGCGGTGAGCAGCCGGCCGCGGTTGTGCATCCAGCCCTCGTGCGCGAGCTGCCGCATCGCGGCGTCGACGACGGGATAGCCGGTCCGCCCCTCGCGCCACGCGGCCAGGTCCGCCTCGGCCTCGGCGCCCCGGCGCCAGCGGTCGTGACGCGGGCGGTAGTCCGCGCCCGCCGCCCGGGGCCGGGCGGCGAGCACCTGGCGGTGGAAGTCGCGCCAGCACAGCTGTCGCACGAACGCCTCCGCTCCGGCGCCGCCGCGCTTCCTGGCCCGCTGCACGGCCTCCAGGGCGGAGACGGCCCCGAAGTGGAGATACGGCGAGAGGCGCGACGTGGCGTCGCCCGCCAGGTCGTCGTGGCGCTGCCCGTACGCGTCACCGTGCGCCGACAGCCAGGAGGAGAGCCGCCTGCGGCCCTCGCTCTCCCCTCCCGTGGCCAGGCCCGGCGACACGTCCGCGATCGCCGGGCGCCGGGGCATCCGCTCGGACCGTACGCCCGTCGGCACGGGCACCGCCCTGGGGGCGGACAGCGGCGTGCGCAGGGGCTCGCCCGCCCAGCGCCTGTAGTACGGCGTGAAGACGGCGAAGTGGTCCGAGCCCTGTGGGGTGACGTCACCGGGCGGCACGACGTCCACCACGCCGTCGTGCACGTACAGCCGGCAGCCGTCCTCCTCCAGGACCTCGCGCAGCCGCTTCTCCCTCGCCCGGGCGAAGGCCGTCACACCGCCGGCCAGGTGGACCTCGTCGGCCTCGGTCTGCCGCACCACCGCCCGTACCTCGGACACCGTGTCGCCCTGCCGCACCACGAGCCGGCCGCCCCGCTCGCGCAGCGCCCGGTCGAGGTCCACCAGGCAGTCCGCGAGGAAGGCCAGCCGGTTGGGCGCCGCGAAGCCCGCCCGGTCCACGGCTGGATCGCGCACGAACAGCGGCACCACCTCCTGCGCCCCTTCGAGCGCGGCCCTGAGTGGCGGGTGGTCGTGCACCCGGAGGTCGGAGGTGTACAGAACGACGGCGACGGTCATCGCGTCCTCCCTGCTCGGCCGCCGGTCGCGGGTGCGCCGCCGGCGTACTGGTGTCACATGCCTACCTCCGCGGTTCCCCCTTGCCCCGCGTGCCGGATGCGCGCCGGGCGGCCCCCTTCGGCGCGCCGGAGAGCAGCGGTGGCCGGCGCCGCCGGCGGGGGCCGTGCCGGCATGGGCGCGGCGCACGGGGGGTAGGTGAGGCGAGGAGGCGGTTCCCGTGTCCTTGGTGCTGATCGACAGGCTGCGCGCACGGGCCGGGCAGGCGCTGCTGCTGCGGGTCGCGGGACCCACGGCGCGGGAGAAGCGCGCCCGGATCCACGGCACGCCCGGTCCCCGCTGGTTCGCCGCGGACCGGCCGATCCGGGTCGTGCACGCGGACGCCGCGATGTACGTCGGAGGGCTCGCGGCCCTTCTCCTGCAGTCCCTCCACCCGCTCGCCATGGCCGCCGTGTGGGCGCACTCGGGATTCCGCGGCGACCCCTGGGGGCGCCTCCAGCGCACCAGCACCTTCCTGGCGGAGACGACGTTCGGGCCGGCCGAGGACGCCGAGCGGGCGGTCGAGCGGGTGCGCGGGGCGCACGCGCGGGTCACCGGTACGACGTCCGGCGGGGTGCCGTACCGGGCCTCGGATCCGTCGCTGCTCGCCTGGGTGCACATCGCCGAGACCCACTGCTTCCTGAGGGCGTACCAGGAGTACGGCCGGGCCCCGCTGACGGAGGCCCGCCGGGACGCCTACGTCGAGGACATGGCGTCCGTCGCCCGGCGGCTCGGCGTCGTCCGGCCGCCCGTGACCGAGGCCGCCCTCGTCGAGGCGCTGGAGCAGCGACGCCCCGAGCTGGCGGCCACGGAGGAGTCGACGGCCACCGCCCGCTACCTGCTGGCGGCGCCGCCCCTGCCGTGGCCGGTCCGCCTTCCCTACGCCCTCCTCGCGGCCGCGGCCGTGGACCTCCTGCCCTCCTGGACCAGGGAGTTCCTCACCGTCCCGCTGAAGATCCGGCTGCTCCTGCCCTTCGCGCGGCGCGGCGGCCTCGCCGTCACCGCGCTGATCCGCTGGGTGATGCCCCCGCCGCCCGCCCGGGCCGTCACGAGTGCCCCGGGTCAGGGCCGGTGACGGAGCGGCCCCGGCCACCAGACGGCCGCGCCGATGTCCCGGACGAGGGCGGGCACCAGGAGCGAGCGGACCACCAGCGTGTCGAGCAGGACGCCGAAGGCCACGATGAAGGCGATCTGGACCAGGAACGCCAGCGGGATGACCCCCAGCGCGGCGAAGGTGGCGGCGAGGACGACTCCCGCCGAGGTGATGACCCCGCCCGTGGCGACCAGTCCCCGGCGCACGCCCTCGCGCGTCCCGTGCAGCGCCGTCTCCTCGCGGACCCGTGACATGAGGAAGATGTTGTAGTCGACGCCGAGGGCGACCAGGAAGACGAATCCGTACAGGGGTACCGCGGCGTCGGTTCCGGTGAATCCGAAGGCGTGCTCGAAGACGAGGGCGGAGACGCCCAGCGTGGCGACGAAGTTGAGCGCGACCGTCGCCACGAGGAGCACGGGCAGCAGCAGGGACCGCAGCAGACCGGCCAGAATCACCAGGATGATCGCCAGCACGACGGGGACGATGAGCTTCCTGTCGTGCTCGGCGGTGACCTGGGTGTCGTACTGCTGGGCGGTGAAACCGCCGACGAGGGCGTCGGCGCCGGGCACGGCGTGCAGGGCGCCGCGCAGGGCGGCGACGGTGCGCTTGGCGGCGTCGGAGTCGGCGGCGTCCGCGAGGGTGACGTCGATCCGCACGCGCCCGTCGGCGACGAGCGGATGCCGGGTACCGGGGACGCCGAAGAGGGTCGCGGAGTCGACTCCGTCGACGGCCTCGGCCGCGGCCCTGACCTGCTCCGCCGCGTCGGCGTCGGCGATGACCACGGCGGGGTTGCCGGCGCCGCCGGGGAAGTGCTCGCCCAGGCGCGCCTGCGCGGCTACGGAAGGGGCGTCCTTGACGAAGATCTCGTCGAGCGGGACGCCCTTGGAGTCGAGCGTGAAGGAGAAGGCGGCGCAGGCGAGCAGGGCCGCCAGGGAACCGGCCCAGACCTTGCGCGGCGCGCGGTCGACCAGCGCCGCGACCCTGCGCCAGACGGGGTGCGCGTCGTCCCCGGCGGTCGCCTTGGGGCGGGCCGGCCAGTAGGCGGACCGCCCGAGGAGGACCAGGACGGCGGGCAGGAACGTCACCGCGCTGAGGACGGCGCAGCCGATGCCGATGGCGCCGACGGGGCCCAGCGCCCGGTTGTTGGTGAGGTCGCTGAGCAGGAGGGCGAGCAGCCCGAGCGCGACCGTGGCGGCGCTGGCCAGGATCGGGCCGAACGATTGCTTCAGGGCGGCCCGCACGGCCGGCACCCGGTCGCCGTCCCGCGCGCCGAGCTCCTCCCGGAAGCGGGCGGCCAGCAGCAGGGCGTAGTCGGTGGCCGCGCCGATGACCAGGATCGACAGGATGCCCTGCACCTGGCCGTCGACGCGCACGACGTCGTGGTCGGCCAGGACGTAGACGAGGGCGCAGGCCAGACCGAGGGCGAAGACGGCCCCGATGATGATCACCAGAGGGAGCAGCACGCTCCGGTAGACCAGGAGCAGGATCACCAGGACGGTCGCCAGGGCGACGACGAGGAGCAGGCCGTCGATGCCCGCGAACGCGTCCCGCAGGTCCGCCTGGGATGCGGCCGGGCCTCCCAGCCACACCTGGGTACCCGGTACGGCGGAGAGCGCCGCCTCGACCCGGTCCAGGGTGGCGGGCAGTCGGTCGCCGAGGTCGGGGCGCAGCGGGACGACTCCCCGCAGGGCCTCTCCGTCCTCGGAGGGGAGGGCCGGCGAAGGGGCGCCGACCACGCCGGCGGCGCCCTCCAGGGAGGCCAGCGCCCGGGTGGCGTCCGGCCGTGCGGAGGGATCGAGGGCCCCGCCGCTCCCGGAGGTCCAGACGACCAGGAGGGGCAGGATCTCCTCCCGGCGGAACGCCTCCTGGGCCCGGAGGACCTGGGTGGACTCCGCCTTGCGCGGCAGGAAGGCGGCCTGGTCGTTGGTCGCCACCTCGCCCAGCTTGCCCGCGTAGGGACCGAGCCCTCCTCCGACGGCGAGCCAGACGACGAGCACCAGCAACGGCAGCAGTCTGCTCGCCCACCGCAGGGGTGTGGACACGGCAGGACCCCCAAGTCTCTCGAACATCAACTATCTCGATGATGGAAACAAACTGAACCACGACCCGTACCGGGCCTCGTCACCAGGGGGCGTGTCGGCGCCCGCGCCTCATGCCCACGGCCATCCCTTCCGCGCACCGGCGCGGCTCGGATGCACCGTCACAAAGGAGCCCGTCCTCGCGAGAACGTCTTGCCGGGCGGCGTCAGCGGCGCGGAGCGCGCAGCTCGCCCAGCTCCTCGTTCAGCGCGTCCAGGTAGCGCAGCACGACCGCGAGCTCGTCCTCCGTGAACCGGTCGCGCGCGCGGTCCGCCGCCTGCGCGAGCGGCATGAAGTGGGCCCGCGCCACGGCCCTGGCTCCCGGGACGTAGTGGATGCGGACCACACGCCGGTCGTCGTCCGCCCTGCTGCGCCGGATGTGGCCGGCCTTCTCCAGACGGTCGAGGCAGGCGGTCACCGCGCCCGAGGACAGGCCGAGATGCTCCCTCAGCAGTCCCGGAGTGGCGGTGTCGGGGTGATCGAGCACGAACGAGAGCGCGTGGACGTCGGTGGAGTGCAGCCTCTCCGCGGAGGCGAAGCCGTGCACCAGACGGTTCGCCTCGCCGATCGTGCGGCGCAGGGCCACCGCGAAGGCCTGCAGATCGGTCCTGGTCCCGTTCTCCGTCACGCTGCCCCTCACCTGCCCGTCGCTCACGCGGCAAGCCTATGCCGCCCCGGCCGGCCCCCCGGCTCCCCGGCCCCCGGCTCCCCGCCCCCGCGTCAGCGCGGACGAACCGGCCGGCCCGCCGTGTCACGGCCGCCCGGAGCCGTCGCCCGCCGCCGGGCCGGTGGCGGGACGGCCGAGTGACGCCTCCTCGATGCGACCGCCGTGGCCGAGCAGGCCGGTCTGCTCGAAGCGGTGCTCGCCCATGAGACGCGGCAGTTCACGACGTGACAGGAAGTCGACGGCGAAGGGGAAGACCGGGCGTCCGGCCTGCAGCAGCCGGAGCCACGGCGGTGCGTAGACGGAAGGTGAGCGCCGTTCGACCCCGCGGCCGATCCAGGCCGCGACGCGGTCCACCGGGTAGACCCGGCGCGCGGGTGCGGGCATGTGTCCGCGCAGTTCCCGCAGGACCGTGTGGCTGTCGACGTCGCGGACCATGTCGGTGTCCGTCCAGTGCAGATAGGCCACGCCCACGGCGACGCCCACGTGGGCCACCTCCGCGCGCAGGGAACGCGCGAAGGCCTCGGCCCCGGCCTTGGAAGCGCAGTAGGCGCTCATCATGGGGGCCGCGCCGAAGGCGGCGGTCGAGGCGATCTGCAGGAAGTAGCCGCGCGTGGCCCGCAGCCCGGGGAGGAAGGAACGCGCGGTCGCGGCGCTGCCGACAAGGTTGACCTCGACGACCCGGCGCCAGGTGTCCGGATCCGAGGTCTCGAAGGGGCCGCCTTCGGCCACGCCGGCGTTGGCGACGACGACCGACGGGGGGCCGAGGTGCCGGGCCACCTCGTCCGCGGCCCGGCGCAGGCCGGCGTCGTCGGTCACGTCCACCTCGACGACGTGGCTGCGTGCGGGGAGGGTCGTGGCGACCGCCTCCAGGGTGGCCGCCTCCCGGCCGAGCAGGGCCACGTCCATCCCTCCTTCCGCGAGTCGCCGGGCCAGGCCGGCGCCCAGCCCCCGGGCGGCGCCCGTGACGACGGCGGTACGCCCTCGCAGATCCCAGGAACGGCTCATGTCCGAGGCCTCCTCGTGTCGTCGTGTGCGCCGCTGAGGGGCGAGAGGTGCGTTCGCGGCACCCGCTCGCACGCGACGGTGATCACTGCCCGTTCACGGCGAATCCCGCCGCCCGCTCTCCGTCTCGGCGGTCCGGGCGATGTTCCGGGCCATGCCGCCGAAGACCACGGCGTGGAACGGGGAGACGCCCCACCAGTACGCCTGGCCCGCGAGGCCCCTCGGATGGAAGAGGGCCCGCTGCCGGTAGGTCGTCGTGCCCGCCTCGTCCCGTTCGACGGCCATCTCCAGCCACGCGAGGCCGGGCAGGCGCATCTCGGCCCGCAGCCGCAGCAGGCGACCGCGGTCGATCTCCTCCACGCGCCAGAAGTCCAGGGCGTCACCGACCCGCAGACGCGTCGCGTCCCTGCGCCCGCGCCGCAGGCCCACCCCGCCGACCAGCCGGTCGGCCCATCCCCGGACGGCCCACGCCAGCGGGAAGGAGTACCAGCCGTTCTCCCCGCCCACGCCCTCGATGACCCGCCACAACGCGTCCGGGCCGGCGCCGACGGCGCGCGAGCGTTCGTCCGTGTAGAGACTGCCGCCCGCCCAGTCGGGGTCGGTCGGCAGTGGGTCGCTCGGCGCGCCGGGCGGCGAGGCGGACGACCAGCGGGTCGTGACCTGCGCGTCGCGGACCCGGCGGAGGGCGAGACGGAGCGATTCCCCGAACCGGACGGGCCGCCCGGGGCCGTCGGGAACGTACCGGGCGATGTCGTGCTCGCCGCACACCACCTCGTGCCGGAGCGACTCGGTGAGGGGCTTGGCCAGGGAGGCCGGCACCGGTGTGACGAGACCGATCCACTGGCTCGAGAGCCGCGGGGTCAGGACGGGCACGGGCACGATGAGGCGCCTGCGCAGGCCGGCGACCTCGGCGTACCGCTCCATCATCTCCCGGTAGGTGAGCACGTCCGGTCCGCCGATGTCGAAGGTCCGGTTGACGTCGGCGGGCATGGCGGCGCTGCCCACCAGATACCTCAGCACGTCGCGTACGGCGATGGGCTGGACCCTGCTGCCGACCCAGCGGGGCGTGACCATGACGGGCAGCCGTTCGGTCAGGTACCGCAGCATCTCGAAGGACGCCGATCCGGAACCGATGACGACGGCGGCCCGCAGCACGGTGGTGGGCACGCCCGAGTCGAGGAGGATGCGGCCCACCTCGGTGCGGGAGCGCAGGTGCGGCGAGAGCTCGTCGTCCGGCACTCCGCGCGGGGTGAGGCCGCCCAGGTAGACGATCCGCCGCACTCCGGCGGCACGGGCCTCGGCGGCGAAGGTACGGGCCGCCAGGCGGTCCCTGTCCTCGAAGTCCGGCGTCGAACTCATGGAGTGGACGAGGTAGTAGGCGACGTCGACGCCGTCGAGCGCCGGGCGGAGGCTCGCGGCGTCGGTGACGTCTCCGCGCACCGTCTCCGCGCGCCCGGCCCAGGGGAAGTCACGGAGCTTGTCCGGATGCCGGGCGAGGCAGCGGACGCGGTGACCGCTGTCGAGGAGCTCCGGTACCAGGCGTCCTCCGATGTAGCCGCTCGCGCCGGTGACCAGGCAGCGGGCGCCTCCGGCCGGGCTGGAAGTGTTCATGCGCTGATCCGTTTCACCGATCGCGTGGCCGTACGCCTACGCCGGTTCTTCGTCGCGGCGGGACCACACGGATGCACGACGGACGCACGCGGGCCGTGGCCCGCCCGGGGGCCGCACGGGCCCGTCGCCCGCCCCGCGTGCACCCGCCGCTCCCTTCCTCACCGGGGCATGAGCACGGTGTCGATGACGTGGACGGTCGCGTTGGAGGTGCGGATGTCGCCGCACAGGACGGAGGCGGTGCCGTTCACCTGGTACGCGTCCCCGGAACCGGAGGTGGTCAGCGTGCCGCCCTGCAGCGTCTTGAAGGAACCGTCGGCGAGGTCCGCCTTGTGCACGGGCTCGTCGACCACGTGGTAGGTGAGGACCTCGGTCAGGAGGTCCTTGTCGGCGAGGACCTTGTCCAGGTCCGCCTTCGGGATCTTGGCGAAGGCCTCGTTCGTCGGCGCGAAGACCGTGATGTCCTCCGCGTTGTTCAGGGTGTCGACCAGGCCCGCCTTCTTCACGGCGGTCACCAGCGTCGACAGGTCCGGGTTGTGCGACGCGGCGGTCGCCACCGGGTCGCCGGCCATCCCGTCGAACGAGCCGGCCCCCTCCTTCGGCACCGAGGCACAGCCCGGGCCGAACGGGGCGGCGCCGTCGTCGGCCGACGCCTGCGGGGCGAGGGCACCGAACGAGACCGTGAGGGCCGAGGCGGCCAGGGCGACGGAGAGGCGGCGTCGGGTGGACGTGGGGTTCATGACGTGCTCCTCACACCGGCCGACGCCGAGGGGGCCGCGGCCGTGGATCGGTTGTGCTCTCACCCGGTCCTTCGGGGCCTGCCGGCCTCGCGGATGAGGCCGGCGGCACTTTTCCCCGCTCGCCCGGCGGCACCTTCCCCGCTCGCCCGCCGGGCGTGCCGAAAGCGCGTGGTGCCGGCCGGTCGCGGGCACCACGCGCTCCCCGTGTCCCTCCGTCAGCCGGCGGACTCGCCCGCGTGCGGGCTCAGCACACCGGCCGAGACCAGGAGGATCAGCAGGATGCCGAGCAGGATCCGGTAGATCACGAACGGCATGAAGGACTTGGTGGTGATGAACTTCATGAACCAGGCGATCACCGCGTAGCCGACGCCGAAGGCGATGACCGTCGCGAAGATCGTCGGCCCCCAGGAGACGTGACCGCCCTCGGTCGCGTCCTTCAGCTCGAACAGTCCGGAGGCGAGCACCGCCGGGATGGCGAGGAGGAAGGAGTACCGGGCGGCCGCCTCGCGGGTGTATCCCATGAGCAGACCGCCGGAGATCGTGGCGCCGGACCGGGAGACGCCCGGGATCAGGGCCATCGCCTGGCAGGCGCCGAAGATCAGGCCGTCTCGCACGCCCAGCTCCTTGAGCGACTTGCGCTCGCGCACCGCGCGGTGCCTGCCGCCGAGTTCGTCGCGCGCCGCGAGCCGGTCGGCGACGCCCAGCACGACGCCCATGACGATGAGCATGGTGGCGGTCAGCCGCAGATCACGGAACGGGCCCTCGATCTGGTCCTTGAGCGTGACGCCGAGGACGCCGATGGGGATCGAGCCCACGATGACCAGCCAGCCCATCTGGGCGTCGTGGTCGGAGCGCATCGCCTTGTCGAAGAGGGAGCGGAACCAGGCCGAGACGATCCGCGCGATGTCCTTGCGGAAGTAGATGAGGACGGCGGCCTCGGTGCCGATCTGGGTGATGGCCGTGAACGCGGCGCCCGGGTCCTCCCAGCCGGCGAACGCGGCGGTGAGCCGCAGATGCGCGCTGGAGGAGATGGGAAGGAACTCCGTCAGCCCCTGGACGAGTCCGAGGATGAATGCTTCGAACCAACTCATGGAGCCAGGGCCGTCCCGAATGTACGTGTGCGGTCATAAGGTCGGTGCGCAGCGTACCGTCCCCAGATGACACGCCAGTTCGCAGGGCGGACGCCGGGGCCCGGCACCGGCCCGTCCCCGGTCTTCCGCACCGGCCCGTCCCCGGTCTTCCGCGCGGCCCGTCCCCGGTCCCTCCGCGCGGCCCGTGCTCAGTCCTCCACGGGGCCCGTCCTCGTCCAGCCCGGCGCGCGTACGTGTGTCGTGAGGCTCGCGCGGTCGGCCCGCTCGCCGCAGTGGGCGCAGACGACGCGCGGGGCGAGCGTCTCGCCGCAGCTGTGTTCCAGCACGACGGGCCGGTCCTTCTCGTTGAGGTGGCGGTCGCCCCAGGCCATGAGGGTCACGAGGACCGGACCGAGCTCCTCGCCGGCCGGTGTGGCCCGGTACTCGTAGCGGAGGGGCCGCTCGCTGTACGCGACCTTCTCCAGGATCCCGGCCTCGACGAGCCGCTTGAGCCGGGCGGTGAGGATGTCGCGCGGCGCGCCGGTGTTGCGGGCGATCCGGTCGAAGCGGTGGACGCCGAGCGAGACCTCGCGCAGCACGAGGAGCGAGTACTTCTCGCCGACGAGAGCGAGGGTGTCGGCGATGGAGCAGGGGCGGGCGGCGGCCTTCATGAGCCAAGACTAAAGCAGCCGGGGGAGCGCGGGTTTGAAAATCCAACCCACTGGGCTATGTTACCGACAGGTGTTGGTTCGATTTTCCAACTCTCTCGCTTCCTCGCTCTCCAGCTCTTTGATCCGTCCCTGCGGCCTCCAGGAGTCGTCCCATGCGTGACGCCGTCATCGTCGAAGCAGTCCGTACGCCCATAGGGAAGGGAAAGCCCGGCGGAGCGCTCGCCGACGTCCACCCCGTCGCCCTCCTGTCCCACACCCTGCGCGCCCTGATCGAACGGACCGGCATCGATCCCGCCCTCGTCGACGACGTCATCGGCGGCACCGTCGACCAGGTCGGCGAACAGGCCATGAACACCACCCGGTACGCCTGGCTGGGCGCCGGTCTGCCCGAGACCGTGCCCGCCACCACCGTCGACCGGCAGTGCGGGTCCTCGCAGCAGGCCGTGCACTTCGCCGCGCAGGGAGTGCTGTCGGGTGCGTACGACATCGCCGTCGCCTGCGGCGTCGAGTCCATGAGCCGCGTGCCCATGTGGTCCAACGTGCCGCCCGGCGCCGACCCCTTCGGTCCCGGCGTCGCCGCCCGCTACCCCGAGGGCCTGGTCCCGCAGGGCATCAGCGCCGAACTCATCGCCGCGAAGTGGGGCATCGGGCGCGAGGCCATGGACGCGTTCTCGGCCGCCTCGCACGCCAGGGCCGCGCGCAGCTGGGCGGCCGGACTCTTCGACGACGAGGTCGTCCCGTACGGCGACGTGCGCCGCGACGAGTCGGTGCGACCCGCGACCACACCGGAGATCCTGGCCGGGCTGCGGCCCGCCTTCGAGGACCCCGGTTTCGCCGAGCGCTTCCCGCAGATCGACTGGTCGGTCACCGCCGGCAACAGCAGCCCGGTCAACGACGGCGCCTCCGCCGTCCTCGTCATGGCCGCGGACACCGCGCGGGCCCTCGGTCTGCGCCCGCTCGCGCGGCTCCGTTCCTTCGCCGTCACCGGCTCCGACCCGCTGCTCATGCTCACCGGCGTCATCCCGGCCACGGAGAAGGTGCTGCGGCGCGCGGGGCTCAGCCTCGACGACATCGACCTCTTCGAGATCAACGAGGCCTTCGCGAGCGTCGTCCTCGCCTGGCAGCAGGAGACCGGCGCCGACCCGGCGAAGGTCAACGTCCACGGCGGCGCGATCGCCCTCGGCCACCCGCTCGGTGCCAGCGGCACCCGCCTGACCACGACGCTGGTCCACGCCCTGCGCGCACGCGGCGCACGCTACGGACTGCAGGCGATGTGCGAGGCGGGCGGACTGGCGAACGCGATGATCGTGGAGGCGTTGTAGGGCCGGAGATGCGACCGTTCCTGTCAGGGCGCAGGCGCTAGGAGGAGGTACCCGCCCCGGCCGGCTCCCCGGCCTCCGCCCCGGCCCGCTCCCGCTCGCCGACGCCTCCCTCGGGCCCGGGGGAACCGGCCGCCGACGCCACCGCCTCCGCCGCGACCGCCTCCCGGGCCTCCGCCCGTGCCGCGATGCGGTGCCGCTTGCGCCAGCCGACGACCGCCGCGACGGCGGCCGACAGGACGATGAAGCCCATCGAGATCAGGAAGGCGGGAGAGGTCGGCGAGGTGGCCTGGCTGCCGGCGATCACGTACGCCGCCGTGTTCGGTACGGAACCGAGCCCGGTGGCCAGCAGGAACGGCAGGTACCGCATCCGGGAGACGGCGGCCGCGTAGTTGGCCACCGCGAACGGCATGCCGGGAAAGAGCCGGATGGCCAGCATCGAGCGGAAGCCGTGCCGGCTCAGCTGGCCGTCCGCCGCCTCCAGCCAGCGGCCCCGCACGTACGGCCGCAGCGCCTCCTGGCCGAGCGCCCGGCCCAGCGCGAACGAGAGGCCCGCACCCAGGACCGTGCCGCCCAGCGACGCGGCGAAGCCGGCCTGCGCGCCGAACAGCGCGCCCGCCGCCAGGTTGAGGATCGGCCGCGGCACCAGGGCCGCCGTGCACACGCCGTACGCGAGGCCGAAGACGAGCACGGCGCCGGGACCGCTCAGCTGCGGCGGCCAGCCCGCTGAAAGCAGCCGCTGCGGCTCGAAGAGCAGCACCGACGCTCCTGCGGCCAGCAGGATCAGGGCGAGGCAGGCCAGCCGGGCCCGGGGCGGGAGCAGCGCGCGGGAGCGGCGGACGGACACGGGCTCGAACACCCGGGGAGAGTAACCGACACGGACATGTGATCGCCGTTATGTGCGTCGCGGCGCCGCTCGTGGTCGACCGTGAGGTATGCCGTGCCGGCCGCCCGTACAGTGAGGCGATGAGCACACCCGCCGCTCCCGCCGTCGTCCCCGACAGCGCCCTCGCGGACACGGTGCTCGGCCGTCTCACGGAGACCTATCCGGCGGCCGGGGACCCGTTCCGCGCGCAGGAGATGATCGCGTACATGAAGGGCGTCGCGCCCTTCCTCGGCGTGCGCACGCCCGAGCGCCGTGCCCTCTCCCGTACCGTCCTGGCGGGACTGCCCGCGCCCGACGAGGCCGACTGCACGGCCGTCGCCCTGCGCTGCTTCGCGCTCCCCGAGCGCGAGTACCACTACTTCGCGGTCGACTACCTGCGCCGCCACGTGAAGCGCTGCTCCTCGGCCTTCCTGCCGGTGGCCCGCACGCTGGTCACCACCGTCTCCTGGTGGGACACCGTCGACCACCTCGCCGCCCACGTCGTCGGCGGCCTGGTCGCGGCCGACCCGCGGCTCGCGGCGCGCATGGACGAGTGGATCGCCGACGACGACCTGTGGGTCGCCCGCACCGCCCTCCTCCACCAGCTCCGGTTCAAGTCAAGCACCGACGCCGACCGCCTCTTCTCCTACTGTCTGCTCCGCTCCGGCCATCCCGACTTCTTCATCCGCAAGGCCATCGGCTGGAGCCTGCGCGAGTACGCGAAGACGGCTCCGTCCGAGGTCCGCGCCTTCGTCGCGCAGAACTCCTCGCGCCTTTCCCCGCTCTCGGTGCGCGAGGCGCTGAAGAACCTGGAACCCGCGTGACGACACCGGACAGGCCCTAAGGACCGCTCGGGCCGTCCGCCCACCCAGAACGGTCGCGCGAACCGACCGCAGCCGCCCGAAGTGACCACAGCCGCCCGAAGCCGCCGCCACCGCCCGAAGCCGCCCGAAGTGGCCGCCCGCGCCCGGAAATTCGGTCGACTCGACGCGGGTGAGCGGCCATCATCGGAGGCATGTTCCGGCACGCCTTCCCCACAGCGCCCTCCGCAGTCGCGGACGCGCCGAAGGCTGCCCTCGTCACGGCTCCCGCAGTTCTCGCGGCCCTCGCCACGCTCGGCGGCGACCGAAGCTGACTCTCCCCGGACCGTCCGGCGGACCCCACAGGGGGAGGGTCGGTTCGGCCCCGGGGTCCCCACTCACGCTTCGAGCATCGAAACGAGCGATTCAGCCATGCCCAAGCAGGCATACGCACGCACCAAGCCGCACCTCAACATCGGCACCATGGGCCACGTCGACCACGGCAAGACCACCCTCACCGCCGCCATCACCAAGGTCCTCAGCGAGCGCGGCACCGGCGGCCCGACCACCTACGTGCCCTTCGACCGGATCGACCGGGCGCCGGAGGAGGCCCGGCGGGGCATCACCATCAACGCCGCGCACGTGGAGTACGAGACGGACACCCGTCACTACGCCCATGTCGACATGCCCGGACACGCCGACTACATCAAGAACATGGTGACGGGCGCGGCGCAGCTCGACGGGGCGATCCTGGTCGTCTCGGCGCTCGACGGGATCATGCCGCAGACCGCCGAGCACGTGCTGCTCGCCCGTCAGGTCGGCGTCGACCACATCGTCGTCGCCCTCAACAAGGCGGACGGCGCCGACGACGAACTGACCGACCTGGTCGAGCTGGAGGTACGGGAGCTGCTCACCGCCCACGGCTACGGCGGCGACGCCGTGCCCGTCGTCCGGGTCTCCGGGCTGCGCGCCCTGGAGGGCGACCCGCGCTGGACGGCGTCCGTGGAGGCGCTGCTCGACGCGGTCGACACGTACGTGCCCGTGCCGGTGCGGTATGTGGAGGCGCCGTTCCTGATGCCGGTGGAGAGCGTGCTCACCATCACCGGCCGCGGGACGGTCGTCACCGGTGCCGTCGAGCGCGGCACCGTCCGCGTCGGCGACCGCGTGGCGGTGCTCGGCGCGGAGACCGAGACGGTCGTCACGGGCGTCGAGACCTTCGGCAGGCTGATGGAGTCGGCCCAGGCCGGCGACAACGTGGCCCTCCTGCTGCGCGGAGTCCCGCGCGGCGCGGTCCGCCGAGGCCACGTCGTGGCCGCACCGGGCAGCGTCGTGCCGCGCAGCAGGTTCACGGCGCGGGTGTACGTGCTGTCCGCCCGCGAGGGCGGCCGCTCGACGCCCGTCGCCACCGGCTACCGCCCGCAGTTCTACCTCCGCACCGCGGACGTCGTCGGCGCCGTCGACCTCGGCGACACCTCCGTGGCCCGCCCCGGCGACACGGTCACGATGACCGTCGAACTGGGCCGCGCGCTCCCCTTGGAGCCCGGCCTTGGCTTCGCCATCCGCGAGGGCGGCCGCACGGTCGGCGCGGGAACGGTGACGGAGGTCTTCTGACCCGCCGTCACCCGCCGTACCCGCGGGGCCCGGAAGCAAGCCTTCCGGGCCCCGCCACGCACCCTCCCACCCCCGTCCGCCACACTCGGATCATGACCGACACGGCGAGGCGTACGGCACTGGTACTGGGCGCGGGCGGGCTGACCGGCGCGGGGTGGGAAGTCGGGATTCTATGGGGGCTCGCCGAGAGCGGGGTGGATCTGACGGAGGCCGACCTGGTGGTCGGCAGCTCCGCCGGAGCGGTCGTCGGGGCACAGCTCGCCTCCGGGGCCTTCCCGCTCGGCGCGCTCTACGAGAGCCAGTCGACGCCGCCCGACGGCGAGCTCTCCGCCCGGCTCGGACCCGGCCAGATCCTCAGGTACGCCCTCGCCGTCCTGGGCTCCCGTACGCCCGAGGAGTACGGGCGCAGGCTCGGCCGGCTCGCGGGCGCGGCCCGCACCGTCGACCCCGCCGTGCGCCGGGAGGTCGTGGCGGGACGGCTCGGGGACGCCGTCGAGTGGCCCGGGCGGCGGCTGCTGATCACCGCCGTGGACGCCGGAAGCGGTGAACTCACCGCCTTCGACAAGGACGCCGGCGTCCCGCTCCTCGACGCCGTCACCGCCAGCTGCGCCATACCCGGCGCCTGGCCCGTGGTGGACCTCGCGGGGCGCCGGTGGATCGACGGCGGACTGCACTCGACGGCCAACGCCCACCTCGCCGCCGGCTACGAGCGCGTCGTCGTCATCGCGCCCAGCGCCTCCGGCAACAAGGTGCTGCAGTCGCCCGCCCGGCAGGGCGCCGCGCTCGCCGCGGCCGGCGCGCGGGTCGAGGTCATCACGCCCGACGCGGCGTCCAGGAAGGCCTTCGGCCGCAACCCCCTCGACCCGGCCCGCCGTGGCCCCGCCGCCCGCGCCGGGCGGGCCCAGGCCGCGACCCACGCGCGGACCGTCACCGCCCTGTGGGCACAATGAGGACGTGAACGAGCAGATTCCCGTCATCCGCGACGTCGACCAGGGCACCGCCAGGCTCATGCCCGACGTGGACACCGAGCGGGGCTGGCTGCTCACCGTCGACGGTGCCCCGCAGTCGTACGTGGACCTCGACGACCCGGCGCACCTGGAGTTCGAGTACGCCCGGCGCCTCGCGCACCTCGTCGACCTCCTCGCGGACGAAGGCGCCCCGCTCGACGCCGTCCACCTGGGCGGCGGGGCGCTCACCCTGCCCCGGTACGTCGCGGCCACCCGCCCCGGCTCCCGGCAGCAGGTCGCCGAGGCCGACCGCGGCCTGCTAACGCTCGTCGCGGAAAACCTGCCGCTGCCACCGGATTCGGGCATCACCGTGCACGGCGCGGACGCCCGCGCATGGCTGGAGGCCGCGCCGGACGACTCCGCGGACCTGCTGATCGCCGACGTGTTCGGCGGCTCACGGGTGCCCGCGCACCTCACCTCCGTCGAGTACGCCCGGCAGGCGCGGCGGGTGCTGCGCCCGGGCGGCACCTACGCGGCGAACCTCGCCGACGGAGCGCCGTTCGGCTTCCTGCGCTCGCAGCTCGCCACCTTCGCGGCCGTGTTCCCCGAGCTCGCGCTGATCGCCGAACCGGCCGTGCTGCGCGGGCGCCGCTTCGGCAACGCCGTCCTGGTCGCCTCCGACCGGGAGATCGACACCGCGGGCCTCGCCCGCCGTACCGCCGCGGACCCGTTCCCGGCGCGGGTGGAGTGGGGCGAGGCCGTGGTCCGGTTCACCGGTGACGCGCGCCCCGTGCGGGACGCGGACGCCGTCCCGTCACCGGTGCCGCCGGACGGGGCCTTCGGCATCGGCTGAGACGACGACCGCGGCACCACCGCCCGCCGCGTGGCCGGGCGCCGGGCCGGCGGCACCGGCCGCGTCCGGGACAGTCGCGCCGGCCGCACCACCGGCCGGTTCCGCCGCGCCACCGCCCGCCGGACCACCGCCCGCCGTGCCGGCCGCCGGCACCGCTCCCGACACCGGTTTCGTACGGCGCGTGAGGTTCCGTACGTCCGGCACGAGCAGCACCAGCGCCGTGACCACCACGATCAGCGCCGCCGAGCCCCACAGCGCGTTGCTCCGGCCGAACACGCTCTCCGCCGGGCCGGCCAGCGCCGTGGACAGCGGCAGCATCGCCGTCGAGCCGAACCAGTCGTACGCCGAGACCCGCGAGAGCTTCTCCTCGGGGATCTCCTGGTGCAGCGTCGTCATCCACGACACGCCGAAGACCTCGATCGCGACGCCGCTCACGAACATCGCCGTCGAGAGCCCCACCACGTCGAGCGGCACCGCGAGCGCCGCCGAGGGCAGCGCGATGGGGAAGACGCACAGCGTGCCCACGAGCAGCATCCGGCGCGGCTTCCAGCGTGCCATCAGCACCGCGCCGCACAGCGTGCCCACCCCGAACGCGGCGAGCGCGAGGCCCCACGGCCGGGCGCCGCCCAGTTCGTCCCGGGCGACCAGCGGCCCGTACACCGACTCGGCCGCGCCCACCAGCGCCACCACGACGGCGAACTGGGCGACGATCGACCAGAGCCAGGGCCGGCCGACGAACTCGTCCCAGCCCTCCCGCAGATCGGCCAGCAGGCCGCCGCCCGGCGCCCGTTCGGGTACGTGCCGGACGTCGAGGAAGGCGCGCAGCGCGCCCGCCACCGCGAAGGCCGCGGCGTCGATCGCGAGGACCCAGCCCGGGCCGAAGGCGGCGATCAGCGCGCCGCCGAGCGCGGCGCCGCCGATGCCCGCGCCGTTCATCGCCATGCGGAAGAGGGCGAAGGCGCGGCCGGCCTGTTCGCCGTCCACGCTGGACATCAGCATGCCCTCGGCGGCCGGGCTGAAGAACGCCTGTCCGGTGCCGCACAGCGCGGTCAGCAGCATCATGTGCCACAGCCGGGCCTCGCCGGTGAGGACGAGCGCCGCGAACACGGCCTGCGAGGCGCAGTTGAGGGCGTTGGCGGCGACCATCACCCGGTGCCGGGGCACCCGGTCGGCGATCGCGCCGCCGACGAGCAGGAAGAGCACGAGCGGCAGCGTGCGGGCCATCGCCACGAGGCCCACGTCGCCGCCGTCGCCGCCGGACTGGATGACGGCGAACGCCGCCGCGATCAGGGCACCGTGGGTGCCCAGGTTGGTGACGATCGCGGCGGCGGTCAGCAGCAGGTAGTTCCGGCCCACCCAGCCGGGAGTGCGAGGGCGGATCACGACCCCGAGGACTCGGGAGCGAGGCGCACGGTGGAGACGATCTTCTTGATGGTCTCGTCCGACAGCTCGTCCTTCACTCCGTCGGCCGCGTACAGCACGAAGGAGGAGAAGTCGCCCTTGGCGTTCTTGAAGGAGAAGGCGACGGACTTGCCGTCCGACTCGCACTTGTTGCGCTTCTTGATGCCGGGGGCGACGGCGGTCGCCATGCTGCCCTGCAGGCCGGACGTGGTGGTGTACGGCACGGCCTTGGTGATCTTGATGGTGCCCTTGGGCATGTGCTGGGCGTAGCCCGCCCACACCCAGTTGCCGGCCTCGTTGTACGCCGCCTCCGCGGTGTCCTTGGCGCCCTGGCCGCCCTTCGTGCCGGCGGTGCTGAGGCCCCAGGTCTCCTCGGTGCCGTTCTTGTCCGTGTCCAGCGCGCACCAGTTGCTCTTGAGGTGCGCGGGCGCGGACATGGTGACGACGGGGGAGCCGTCGCCCTTCTTCTCGTCCTCGAAGTAGGTGACGACTCCGGGCTTGGAGAGCTCCCAGTCCGGCGGTACGTCGAAGAGGGTGCCGTACTTCGGGTTGAAGACGACCTTCCAGCCGGGGATCGTCGGCTGCTGGGCGGCGCCGTCGCGCGGGTTGTCGAGCGGCGGGGCCGACGAGGTCCCCGGGTTCACGCTCGCCGACTGCGTCGGCTTCGGGTCGTCGGCCCGGTCCTTCTTGTCGTCGTCCTTGCCGAGGACGAGGTAGCCGGTCACGCCGGCCGCCGCGAGCACGGCGACGGCGGCGACGATCGCCACCACGGTCGTCTGCTTCTTCCTGCCGCCGTCACCGCCGCCCGGCTGCACCGGGCCCGGCACCGCGTACTGCGGCACGGTCGGCTGCTGGTACGGGTTCGGCTGCCCGTAACCGGGCTGGGCGCCCGGCTGCTGCTGGTACGGGTTGGGCTGTCCGTACGCGGGCTGCGGCACGGTCGGCTGCTGGTACGGGTTCGGCTGTCCGTAGCCCGGCTGCGCACCGGGCTGCGCGCCGGGCTGCGGTCCCGGCTGCGCGTACGGGTTCTGACTCTGGTCCTGCGGGTTCTGCTCGCCCCCGGGCGGCTGCTGTCCTGGCCACATGGGCCGTAACGATAGAGGTGCGGCCGGTGCGGGGCTACGGCCGCCCCCGTGCGGGGATGGCGAAGACTGCTACTGGTGGGTAACATCACGGGCCATGAGCGCAGACCAGATGACCGTCGGCGAGATGCTCGCCGCCACGGTGCCCATGGCCAGGACCCTCAAGCTGGAGTTCCTGGAGACCACCGCCGAGCGCGCCGTCGTGCGCCTGCCGGACCAGGCCGAGTACCACAACCACGTGGGCGGCCCGCACGCCGGCGCCATGTTCACCCTCGCCGAGTCCGCGAGCGGCGCGATCGTCCTGGCCGCCTTCGGCGACCAGCTGAGCCGCGCGGTGCCGCTCGCCGTCAACGCCGAGATCGGCTACAAGAAGCTGGCGATGGGCGTCGTCACCGCCACCGCGACGCTGGGCCGCCCGGCCGCCGAGGTCGTCGCCGAGCTCGACGCGGGGCAGCGCCCCGAGTTCCCGGTCCACATCGCCATCACCCGCGAGGACGGCGCCGTGACCGGCGAGATGACCGTGGTCTGGACCCTGCGCCCGAACTCCTGACGCGGACCGCCGGCCCGGGGACCCCGGGCCGGCCGCCCGGCACGGCGACGCGGAATCGGACGAACCGTCACGCATAGTGCGTTCACCGCACGGTCGACGGAATCGTGCCGGCCCGAAGGAGCGCCGCCGTGCCCCACGCATCCCACCCGGAACGACCGGACGCGGCCGAGCCCCGGCCGACTCCGCAACCGCCTGCGGCGCCGGTTCCGGGCTCGTTCGCCGCGTCGGCTCCCAAGTCGGCCGCGGCGCTGGCCTCTGGGTCGCTCGCCGTGTCGGCCGTGGCGCCGGTTCCCGGCTCGGCCGACGCGCCGGCTCCTGGGTCGGCTGAAGCACCGGCTCCTGGCTCGCTCGCCGTGTCGGCTCCCGTGTCGGCTGTGGCGCCGGCCTCAAGCTCGTTCGCCGTGCCGGCTCTCGGCCGGGCCGCGGTGTCGGCTCCCGGTCCCGCCGCTCCTCGCCCGTTCGGCGCGCCCGCCCCCGCCCCCGCCCCCGCCGGCGAGCCCGGGGCCGGCCGTCGGCCTTCCCGGCGGCGGCTGTTGTTCGCCCTCGCCGGGGTCGCCGCCCTCACGGTCGCGCCGGCCGGCGGGACACGGGCCGCCGCTGCCACGCCCGTTCCGCGCGGCCCGGAGGCCCCCGACGCCGCCTCGCGCGTCGACGCGCTCCTCGCGCGGCTCACGCTCGACGAGAAGACCGCCCTGCTGCACGGCGGCGCCGACCCCGACGGGCTCGGTCAGGCCGGGCATGTGCCCGGAGTGCCGCGGCTGGGGGTCCCCGCGCTGCGTCTCGCCGACGGTCCCGCCGGGGTGCGGGTGCGGAAGGCCGCCACCGCGCTGCCCGCGCCCGTGATGCTCGCCGCCGCCTTCGACCCCGGACTCGCCCGCGCCTACGGCCGGGTGATCGGCCGGGAGGGCCGGGCGCTCGGCCAGGACGTGCTGCTCTCGCCGATGGTCAACCTCATCCGCACCCCTTACGCGGGACGGAACTTCGAGACCTTCTCCGAGGACCCGCTGCTCTCCGCAGACCTGGTCGCCGAGGAGGTCCGCGGCATCCAGGCCGAGGGTCTGATCGCCACCGTCAAGCACCTCGCCCTCAACAACCAGGAGCGCGACCGGACCACCGTCGACGTCCGGGCCGACGCCCGGACCCTCCACGAGACCGAGCTGCGCGGCTTCGAGGCCGCCGTCGCCGCCGGCGCGGGCGCCGTCATGGCCGCGTACAACAAGGTCGACGGCGTCCACGCCACCGAGAGCCGGGCCCTGCTCACCGACGTGCTGCGCGGACGCTGGGGATTCGAGGGCTGGGTCATGAGCGACTGGGACGCCGTGCACTCCACCGGGCCCGCCCTCACCGCGGGCTGCGACATGGAGATGCCCGCCGGCGTCCACTACGGCGCCGCCCTGAGCCGCGCCGTGCGCGACGGCCTGGTCGACGAGGGCGCGGTCGACACCGCCGTGCGCCGGATCCTCAGCGTGCGCGCCCGCTTCGGCCTCCTCGACGCCTCCGCGGCCCGGCCGGTCCGCGACCCCGCGGCCGGCGCCCGCCTCGCGTACCGCGTGGCCACCGCCGGTGCCACCCTCCTCCGCAACGAGCGCGGCACGCTGCCGCTCACGGGCCCGGCCGCCCGCTCGATCGCCGTCGTCGGACCCACCGGCGCCGTGCCCTTCGTCAGCGGCGGCGGCAGCGCCCACGTCGTCCCCGACGCCGCCGTCAGCCCGCTCGACGCGCTGCGCGCCCGCGCCGGGGCCGGCGCCACCGTCACGTACGCACTCGGCGAGGACCTGTACGGCAAGCCGCTGCCCGCCACCGGCGCCCGCCTCGAACCGGCCTTCCCGAGCGGCGACATCGGCGTCGCCGCGGGCGCCACCTGGAGCTACGAGGGCAACCTCACCACCACGGCCGACGACGACTGGAGCTTCTTCGTCCACTACGGCGGCGGCCGGCGGCCCACCGTGACCCTCGACGGCGCCGAGCTCTTCCCGGTACGGGAAGGCGTCGCCGAGTACTTCGCCGGCGGCCTCGTCGCGCGCTCCGCCGACGGCCTCGACCTCCGCCGCGCCGACCGCCGCCTCACCGCCGGGACCCACCGGATCACCGTCACCGCGCACGGCGACGCCGTCGGCCTGCGCTTCCGGCTGCGCGCCGCCGACGGCACCACCAGGGCCGCCGACCTCGCCGAGGCCGTCGCCACCGCCCGCGCCGCCCACAGCGTCGTGCTCTTCGCCTACGAGGACGCCACCGAGGGCCGCGACCGCACCCGCCTCGCGCTGCCCGGCGGCCAGGAGTCCCTCATCGCGGCCGTGACCGCCGCCAACCCCCGCACCACCGTGGTCCTCAACACCTCGTCGGCCGTCACCATGCCCTGGCTCGACGCCACCGGCGCCGTGCTCCAGATGTACTACCCGGGCCAGGAGGGCGGCCCCGCCACCGCCGCCGTGCTCTTCGGCGACGCGGACCCGGGCGGCCGGCTCACCCAGACCTTCCCGCGCTCCGACGACGCCCACCCCACCGCCGGCGACCCGCGCCGCTACCCCGGGCAGGACGGCGTCGAGGAGTACGACGAGGGCGTCCACGTCGGCCACCGCTGGTACGACGCCCAGGACGTCGCCCCGCTGTTCCCGTTCGGCCACGGCCTGTCGTACACGACGTTCGCGTACGAGGACCTGCGCGTCGTCCCGGCCGCCGGCGGGGCCGGACTCCACGTCACCTTCACCGTCGCCAACACGGGGACGCGCGCCGGTGTCGAGGTCGCCCAGGTCTACGCCGGGCCCTCGCCCGATCTCGCCGCGCTCGGCGTCGACCAGCCGCGCCGGATCCTCGCCGGCTACCGGCGCCTCGAACTCGCACCCGGCGAGCGCCGCCGGGTCACCGTCCCGGTCGCCGCGCGCACGCTCTCCTCCTGGGACCCGGCCCGGGACGGCTGGGTGCTCGGCACCGGCCGCCGCGAGATCCGGGTCGGGTCCTCCTCGCGCGCGCTCCTCCTCCGGGCCGAGGCCCGGGTCGGCGCGTAGCGGCCCGCCTGCCGCGACCGGGGTAGGCTGCCGGGGATCGGTCACCGACAGGGGGAGAGGAACCCGCCGTGCACGTGCAGGAGTGGCTGGAGACGATCCCCGCGGTCGCCGTCTACGCGCTGGTCGGGGTGGTGATCGGCCTGGAGAGCCTGGGCATCCCGCTGCCCGGCGAGATCGTGCTCGTCAGCTCGGCGCTGCTCGCGTCCCAGCACGGTGAGATCAACCCGTACGTCCTCGGTGCCTGCGCCAGTGCCGGCGCGATCATCGGCGACTCGATCGGCTACGCGATCGGCCGCAGGGGCGGCCGGCCGCTGCTCACCAAGCTCGGCAAGAAGTTCCCCAAGCACTTCAGTGACGCCAACATCGCCCTCGCCGAGCGCTCCTTCGAGAAGTGGGGCATGTGGGCGGTCTTCTTCGGCCGCTTCGTCGCCCTGCTGCGGATCTTCGCCGGACCGCTCGCGGGCGTGCTGCGCATGCCGTACTGGAAGTTCCTGATCGCCAACGTCTTCGGCGGCATCCTCTGGGCGGGCGGCACCACGGCCGTCATCTACTCCGTCGGCATCGTCGCCGAGGCCTGGCTCAAGCGCTTCTCGTGGCTGGGTCTGGTGCTCGCGGTGCTCGTCGGCCTGGCGTCGATGCTGATCCTGAAGAACCGCGCCAAGAAGGCCGCCGCCTCCATGCAGGGCACGGAGCCCACGGAGGCCCGGGGGACCACGGAGGGCGCCGAGTCCGTGGACGCCGCGGAGGTCATGGAGTCCTCGCAGGGCGCGCGGGAGACGGCGCCGGCCGGCGGGGCCGCCGCCAAGGAGGCGACGGCCGCGGCCGAATAGCGCCGGCCAGGCCCGGCCGGGCCGCTCCGGCGGCTACTCCCCGAACGCCTCCGCGTGGGTCTTGGCCAGGTGCAGATACATCTCGGCGTTCAGCCGGATGCCCGCCTGCTCCTCGTCGGTCAGCGGCCGCCGCACCTTCGCGGGCACGCCCGCGACCAGCGAGCCGGGCGGCACCTCCATCCCCTGCGGAACGAGCGCCTGCGCCGCGATCAGCGAGCCGGCGCCGATCCTGGCGCCGTTGAGCACCGTGGCGCCCATGCCGACGAGCACGTCGTCCTCGATGGTGCAGCCGTGGACCGTCGCGTTGTGACCGATGGTCACCCGCGCGCCGATCTTCACCGGGAAGCCGGGGTCGACGTGGACGGTGCAGTTGTCCTGGACGTTGGAGTCCTCGCCGACCTCGATCGGGCCGCAGTCCGCCCGCAGCACGGCGTGGTACCAGATGCCGGCGCGCGGCCCGAGGGTGACCTCGCCGAGCACCACCGAGGTCGGCGCCGTGAAGGCCGTCGGGTCGACCCGCGGCTCCTTGCCGCCCACGCCCTTGATCAACGCCCCGGACACGTCCGTCACCTCTGCCATCGTTTCGCTCCTGCTTCGCTGGATCCGTCGGTCGCGCCTTCGGGCGAAGCGTAGCCGCGGCTCATGACGGACATCACAGCGCACCGCACTGATCAGCGACGACACCGCCGACTACGGTGTCCGGGTGCCCCGGAACCGAAACACGTTCTCATCGCTGACCGCCTGGCGGCGCCGCGTCGTCGCCCGCGCCCTGCAGAGCGGCTGGCGCCGCATCCAGCAGGCGGGCGCGGTCACCGCCGAACACCAGGGCAGGCTGCGCTTCCGCGCGCTCGGCGAGGGCACCCGGCTCGCCTTCCCGCAGGGCACCGTCTTCGGCGAGCCGTGGATCGAGATCGGCGCGTGCTGCATCATCGCCGAACAGGTCACGCTGACCGCGGGCATGCTGCCCGGCCTCGACCTCGGCGAGGACACCGTGCTGACCCTCGGCGACGGCGTCGTCCTCGGCCGCGGCAGCCACGTCATCGCCGACGCGCCGATCACCATCGGCTCCGACACCTACTGCGGGCCGTACGTCTACATCACCTCGACCAACCACAGCTACGACGACCCCGACGTGCCCGTGGGACGCCAGTGGCCGCGCTCCGAGCCCGTCGTCATAGGCCCGGGCTGCTGGCTCGGCACGGGCGCGGTGATCCTGCCCGGCGCGCGGCTCGGCCAGAACGTGGTGGTGGCCGCCGGAGCGGTCGTACGGGGCGAGGTCCCCGACCACGCGGTGGTGGCGGGGGCGCCCGCGAAGGTGGTCCGGTCCTACGACCCGGACCGCGGCTGGCAGCCCCCACTGCGCACGCCCCCGCCGAGGCCGATCCCGGAGGGCATCACCCCGGAGCAGCTCGCCGCGCTCGCGGCGCTGGCGGAGTCCGAGCTCGACGACCTGGCGGAACTGGAGCGCTGAGGGGGGCGACGGACCGGCCGCCGAGGACGGGCCTGGTCCCTCGGTGCCGCCCCTAGGCCGCCCGTCGGGCCCTCCGGGCCCGCCCGTCAGCCCGTTGCCAGGAGGACCGTGCCCACCAGGGCGAGGCCCGCGCCCGCCGCCTGGACCGCGCGGAGGCGTTCCTTGAGTACGCCGCGCGCGGCGAGGGCCGTCACGACGGGGTAGAGGCTGGCGAGGACCGCGGCGACCGTCACCGGGCCGCGCTGGGCGGCCAGCGCGTACGTCCCGTTCGCGGCGACGTCCGCGAGGCCGACGAACGCGAGCGCCGGCAGCGCGGCCCCCACCGCGCGGAGCCCGCCGCCGTCCTCGGGCAGCGCCCGGCCGCCGCGCCGCACGGAGAACCACAGCGCCGCGCCGCCCACCGCCACGTTGGTGACGCGCTGCACGAAGAGCGCGAGGAAGAGCCCGGTCAGGGTGGTGGAAGCCTCGGAGATCAGCGCCATCACCGCGCCGAAGCCGAAGGCCGCGACCAAGGTGAGCAGCACCGCCTGCCGCTGCACCGGCGCGCCCCGCAGCTCGGGGCCGCCCGCGAGGACCACACCGACGACGGCCACGGCGATGCCGGCGAACTGCAGCAGTCCCGGCCGGTCGCCGAGCAGCAGGCCCGCTCCGACGGGGACGACCACGCCGAGCGAACCGAGCGGCGACACCACACCCATGGGTCCGAGCGCGAGGGCCCGGTAGAAGGAGAGCATGGCGACCGGGCCGACGACACCCGCCGCGACCGCGTACCAGAGCAGGGGGCCCGCCTCGTCGAGCGCGCCCGTGGCCAGCACGACGGTGCCGAGGACGACGACGGCCAGGGTCTGCGACACCACGACGACGGTCAGCGCCGGGAAGCGCCGCGTGAGCAGTCCGCCGCCGAAGTCGGCGAGCCCCCAGAGCAGGCTGGTGCCCAGGGCGAGCAGCGCCGTCAGAGCGGTCATCGGTGGTGCCTCGCAGTACAGTGCAGTGAACAATCGGGTGCACCACACGGTAGTACAGCCTGTTGAACTCTGTCATTCACTGTATTGGACGGTACGTGTCGGACCTCGACCAGCTCACCCAGTCGCTCGCCCGGAACCTGAAGCGCTGGCGCAACGAGCGCGGCTTCACCCTGGACGCGCTCGCCGCCCGGGCAGGCGTGAGTCGCGGCATGATCATCCAGATCGAGCAGGCCCGCACCAACCCCAGCGTCGGCACCACGGTCAAACTGGCCGACGCGCTCGGCGTCTCGATCACCACGCTGCTCGACTACGAGCAGGGGCCGCACGTCCGGCTCGTACCGCCGGAGCAGGCCGTCCGCATGTGGTCCACCTCCACCGGGAGCCACACCACGCTCCTCGCCGGCACCGAGGCCCGCGGTCCCCTCGAACTGTGGCACTGGACCCTGATGCCCGGTGACGGCAGCGCCTCCGACCCGCACCCCGACGGCACCACCGAGCTCCTCCACGTCACGGCGGGCACGCTCACCCTCGTCGTCGACGGCGAGGACCACCTCATCCCCGCCGGCAGCTCCGCCGTCTTCGAGAGCAACGTGCCGCACGCCTACCGCAACGCGGGCGAGGAGACGGTCGAGATGACGATGGCCGTCTCCATCCCGCCCGCACGCTGAGACGAACGGCCGCCGTGAGCCCGCCACTTGTTACGGTGCCGGGCATGCGCGCACCCATCGGAGACTTCGACGACGTCCGCCCCGCACCCGACTGCCTCGACCTGCTCACCGCACCCGTCGCCGCGGCCGTCCGCGCCTGGAGCGGCACCGTGCCGGCGGACCGGATCCTCTACGTGGACACCGACCCGTCCATCGCGGACACCGCCGTCTTCGTCGAGCACTACGGTCAGCGGCTGCTCGACGAGTCCGCGAACTGCGTGATCGTCGCCGGCAGGCGCGGCGAGACCACCACCCTGGCCGCCTGCGTGGTCCGCTCCGCGACCCGCGTCGACGTCAACGGTGCCGTGCGCAAGGCGCTCGGCTCGCGCAAGGTGCGCTTCGCGCCGATCGAGACCGCCACCGGTGACACCGGCATGGAGTACGGCGGCATCACGCCGGTCGGACTGCCGGCCGGCTGGCCGGTCCTGGTGGACGCCGGCGTCGTCGACACCGAGTGGGTCCTCGTGGGCAGCGGCCGGCGGCGCGGCAAGCTGATCCTCCCGGGCAAGGCCTTCGCCCAGCTCCCGGGCGCCGTCGTCCTCGAAGGCCTGGGCCTCCAGGCCGAGCCGCAGGGCGCCGCGGGCTGAGAGCCGGCTCCTGACGCGGCGGCCCGCCGGCCCCCTAAGGGTTTCCTCCCGGGCGTCCGGGCCCGTTCACGTGCTCTCCGCCGAGTCCCCGTGGCGGTGGGCGACCCGCCACTCCCCGTCCTCGCGGCGGTAGACCTGCGTCACGCGCAGCGTGTAGCTGGTGGGTTCCCCGTGGACGGAGACGGACGTGCGCTCGAAGCCCGCCGTCCAGGCCACGTCGCCCGCCACGTCCCACGCGCGCAGCTCGAACGCGTACGACGTGCAGTCGGAGAAGGTCTCCGCGAGGTGGGTGAAGAGCTCGTCGACCTCGCGCAGCCCGAAGGCGTTCCGCCACGCGCCGAGCACGCTCACGGGCTCCTCGCGTGACCACAGCGCCCGCCGTGGGGCCGGGTCGCCGTTGTGGATGGCCAGCTCCGCCTCGTACAGGTCGGAGCCGACCCAGGCCAGGAAGTCCTCGCGCTCGCTCATGCCAGTCATCGAAGCGCCGCTCCGGCCCGACCGCCTCCCGGCCCCGGCAGCCGGGTGAGCGCGGCGGGGTGCCCGGCAGGCCGCGAACGGATCGCCCGGCAGGTCGCGGGAGCCGGGCGGCGGGCTCAGCCGAGCTTCGGGATCTCGATCGCGGGGCAGCGGTCCATCACCATGTCGACACCGGCCGCCCGGGTCCGCGCATACGCCTCCACGTCGATCACGTCGAGCTGGAACCAGACCGCCTTGGCACCGATCGCGACCGCCTGGTCCGCGACGGCTCCCGCGAGGTCGCTGTTGACGAACACGTCGACCACGTCGACCGGGAACGGGATCTCCGCCAGCGTCGCGTACCCCTGCTCCCCGTGCACCGTCTCCGCCTTCGGGTGGACCGGGACGATCCGCTTGCCGAAGCGCTGCAGCGTGGCCGCCACCCCGTACGCCGCCCGCGAGCGGTTGTTGGAGAGGCCCACGACCGCCCATGTGTCGCCGCTCTCGGTGAGGATCCGGCGGACGGTCTCCGCCTCGGGCTCGACGGACCTGGACTCGACGCTCATCCCACGCTGCCTTCCGTGAATCGACTGGTCCTCGTGGTGAACGATCCGTGACCCTCGGTCATTCCCGGCCCCGGTCGGCGGTCCCGGACCGCGGCCCGTGCCGGCGGGGCCGGCGCGGGCGCATAGGCTGGCGGGATGCAGGAGCAGTACCGCACGCTCGCGGGTGAGGGCGTCCACGAGACCGAGGTCAACCGATCGCGCTTCATCTGCGCGCTGGCACCCGTCGCCACCGAGGAGGAGGCGCAGGAGTTCGTCGCCCGGATCCGCCGGGAGCACCCCACCGCCACCCACAACTGCTACGCGTACGTCATCGGCGCCGACGCCTCCGTGCAGAAGGCCTCCGACGACGGCGAACCCGGCGGCACCGCGGGCGTGCCCATGCTCCAGATGCTGACGCGCCGCGAGATGCGGTACGTCGCCGCCGTCGTCACCCGCTACTACGGCGGCGTGAAGCTCGGCGCCGGCGGTCTCATCCGCGCGTACGGCGGAGCCGTCGGCGAGGCCCTGGACGCCGTCGGCACCGTCACCCGGCGCCGCTACCGGCTCGCCACGCTCACCGTCGACCACCAGCGGGCCGGAAAGCTGCAGAACGACCTGAGGTCCACCGGCCGGTCGGTGCGCGAGGTCACCTACGGAGCCTCCGTCACCATCGAGATCGGTCTTCCCGACGCCGACGTGACGGACTTCACGGCCTGGCTCGCCGACGCCACGGCAGGCGAGGCGACCTTCGAACTCGGCGGCGAGGCGTACGGCGATGCCTGAGCGCCCGACGACGCCCGGGCGCACGGCGATCCCTGGGTGCAGCGCGATGCCCGAGCGCACCCCGATGCCCGAGCGCACGGCGATGCGCGAGCGCGTCCGCCGTACCGCTTCCGGCGCCGGAGCGCTCGTCCGCCGTACCGCTTCCGGAGTTCCCGCCGCTCCTGTCGTACCCCACCGATACGCTCAGGGATCATGAGGCTTCTGCACACGTCGGACTGGCACCTGGGACGCTCGTTCCACCGGGTCGCCCTGCTCGACGCCCAGGCCGCGTTCCTCGACCACCTGGTGGCGACCGTGCGCGAGCGCGAGGTGGACGCCGTCCTGGTCGCCGGCGACGTCTACGACCGGGCCGTGCCGCCGCTCACCGCCGTCGAGCTGTTCGACACCGCGCTGCACCGGCTCGCCGAGGCCGGCGTGCCCACGGTGATGATCTCCGGCAACCACGACTCGGCCCGCCGCCTCGGCGTCGGCGCGGGACTCATCGACCGCGCCGGCATCCACCTGCGCACCGACCCGGCCGGCGTCGGCACGCCCGTCGTCCTCGCCGACGCCCACGGGGACGTCGCCCTCTACGGCCTTCCCTATCTGGAACCCGCCCTGGTGCGCGAGCAGTTCGGCGCCGAGAAGGCCGGGCACGAGGCCGTGCTCGCCGCCGCCATGGACCGGGTGCGCGCCGACCTCGCGACCCGCCCCGACGGCACCCGCTCCGTCGTCCTCGCCCACGCCTTCGTCGCCGGCGGCGAGTCCAGCGACAGCGAGCGCGACATCACCGTCGGCGGTGTCGCCGCCGTGCCCGCCGGTGTCTTCGACGGAGTCGACTACGTCGCCCTCGGCCACCTCCACGGCAGCCAGACCCTCACGCCCCGCGTCCGCTACTCGGGATCCCCCCTCGCCTACTCCTTCTCCGAGGCCGACCACCGCAAGACCATGTGGCTGATCGAGCTCGGCCCGGACGGCGCCGTCGACACGGCCGAGCGGATCGACTGCCCCGTGCCCCGGCCGCTCGCCAGGATCCGCGGCCGCCTCGACGACCTGCTCGCCGACCCGGACCTCACCCGGCACGAGGAGTCCTGGGTCGAGGCGACCCTCACGGACCCGGTGCGCCCGGCCGAGCCCATGGCCCGCCTCGCCGAACGCTTCCCGCACACCCTCAGCCTGGTCTTCGACCCCGAGCGCGCGGACGACGACCCGGACGTCTCCTACGCCACCCGGCTGCGGGACCGCAGCGACCGGCAGATCGCGGAGGACTTCGTGGCCCACGTGCGCGGCGGCGCCGGACCCGACGGCGCCGAACGCGCCGTCCTGTACGGCGCCTTCGACGACGTCCGCGTCGACACGGCCGAGCGCGAGGTGGGCCGGTGAGACTCCACCGCCTCGCCGTCACCGCCTTCGGGCCGTTCGGCACCACCCAGGAGATCGACTTCGACACCCTGTCGTCGGCCGGTCTCTTCCTGCTCCACGGGCCCACCGGCGCGGGCAAGACCTCCGTCCTCGACGCGGTGTGCTTCGCCCTCTACGGGACCGTGCCCGGCGCCCGCCAGAGCCCTGGCTCCAGCCTCCGCAGCGACCACGCGCCCACCGGCACGTACACCGAGGTCACCCTCGAACTCACCGTGGGGGAGCGGCGCCTGGAGATCACCCGCCGCCCCGCCCAGCAGCGGCCCAAACTCCGCGGCACCGGGTTCACCACCGAGAAGGCCCAGAGCTGGCTGCGCCAGTACGACCCGGCGAGCGGCGAGTGGCGGGCCCTCAGCCGCTCCCACCAGGAGATCGGTGAGGAGATCACCCAGCTCCTCGGGATGAGCCGGGACCAGTTCTGCCAGGTCGTCCTGCTGCCGCAGGGCGACTTCGCCCGCTTCCTGCGCGCCGACGCCGAGGCCCGCGGCAAGCTCCTCGGACGGCTCTTCGACACCCGCCGCTTCGCTGCCGTCGAGGACCGGCTCGCCGAACTGCGCAAGGCCGCCGAGCGCCAGGTCGGCGCGGGCGACGAGCGGCTGCTCGCCCTCGCCCACCGGATGGCGCAGGCCGCCGGGGCAGGATCACCGGCCGCCGCACCCATCGAGGAGCGCCCCGGCGAACCCGGCCTCGCCGACGCCGTTCAGCTCCGCGCCGCCCTCGCCCGCAGCGAGGCCCGTGAAGCCCTCGACATCGCCCGGCTTCGGCTCGCCGCCGCCGAACGGCGGCAGGCCGACGCCCGCGACGCACTCGCCGCCGCACGCGAACTCGCCGACCGGCAGGCCCGGCACGCCGACGCGGTCCGCCGCCAGGAGGAGCTGGCCGCCCGCCGCCCGCAGCGCGACCAGTGGCAGACGGCCCTCGACCGCTCCCTCAAGGCCGACCGGGTCGCGCCCGCGCTCGGTCTGCGCGAGGACGCCGAGCGCGCCCACCGCACCGCGAACGCCGACCGCGACCGGGCCCGCGCGCTGCTGCCCGCCGACCTGGCGGAGGCCGGCGCCGAGCAGCTCTCCACCGTCGAACGCCGCCTGCGCGCGGAGCTCGGCGGCTTGGAGGCGGCCCGCCGCGCCGAGGCCCGCAGCGCCGAACTGTCCGCCGAGCGGGCCGTCCTCGACCGCGAGGCCCGCGCCGACGAGGACTTCCTCCAGGACGCCGCCGCCTGGCTGGCCGGCTGGGAGGCCCGCCGTGCCGAGCTCACGCGGCGCGTGGAGGCCGCCCAGGAGGCCACGGCCCGCGCCGAACAGCTCGCCGGCCGCCTCGAACCGGCCCGCCGCCGGCTCGCGGCCGCCCGCCGCCGCGACGCACTCGCCGCCGAACTCGCCGCGGCACGGGAGCGGCTGACCGCGGCCCGGGAGCGGCGCAACGAGAGCCACGAGCACTGGCTCGACCTCAAGTCCCGCCGCCTGCGCGGCATCGCGGCCGAACTCGCCGCCGCCCTCGACCCCGGCGCCCCCTGCCAGGTCTGCGGCTCGACCGCCCACCCCGACCCGGCCCGCGCCACCGCCGACCACGTCGACCGCGCCGCCGAGGACGCCGCCTACGCCGACTACAGCCGCGCCGACGAGGCCCGTACGGCCGCCGAGACCGCCGTCGCGGCGACCGCCGAGGCCTGGGAGGCCGCCCGCGGCGAGGCCCGCGCGGGCCTCGGGCCGGGAGCCGTCGACGGCCCGGCCGACCCTGCCCGCCCCGTCGACCCCGTCGTCGGCGAACTCGCCTCCGACGTGGAGGAGCTGGCCCGGCGGCATGCCGAGGCCCACGCCCTCGCCGCACAGACGCACGCCGCGCGGGAGGCGCTCGCCCGGGCCGAGCGGGAGTACGAGGAGCGTGGCGCCGCCCAGCGCGAGGCCGAGCGGCGGGTGGCCGCGCGGACCTCGCGGCGCGAGGCGCTGGAGCAGCAGCAGGCCGCCCTGGAGGCGGAACTGGCCGCGTCGCGGGGAGAGTCCGGAAGCGTCGCCGCGCACGCCACGCTCCTGGAGCGGCGGATCGCGCTGCTCACGGAGGCCGCCGAGACCGTGCGGGCCGCCGAGGCCGCCGCGCGCGGCCTGAAGGAGGCCGACGACCGGCTCGCCGACGCCGCGTTCAGGGCCGGTTTCGCCACCCCCGCCGAGGCCGCCGCGGCCCTCCTCGACGAGCCGGAGCGCCGCGCGTTCCAGCACGGCGTGGACGCCTGGCAGGCCGAGGCCGCCGCGGTCGCGGACCGGCTCGCCGAGGCCGCCACCGCGGAGGCCGCCGCGCTCCCGCCCGCCGACCCGGCGTCCGCCGACGCCGCGCACACCGCCGCCGAACGGGCGCTGCGCGAGGCCGCCACGGCGCTCGCCGCCGCACGCGAGCGGTGCGAGGCGCTCGACCGGCTCTCCCGGCAGACGGACGACGAGGTCCGCCGGCTCGGCCCGCTCCGGGAGGAGTACGAGCGGGTGGCCAGGCTCGCCGCGCTCACCGCCGGCACCGCCGCCGAGAACGAGCGCAAGATGCGCCTGGAGTCGTACGTGCTCGCCGCCCGCCTCGAACAGGTCGCGGCCGCGGCCACCGCCCGCCTCCAGCGGATGTCCTCCGGCCGCTACACCCTGGTCCACTCCGACGCCCGCAGCGGCGGCCGGCGCGCCGGCCTCGGCCTGCACGTGGTGGACGCCTGGACGGGCAACGAGCGGGACACCGCCACCCTGTCCGGCGGCGAGACCTTCTTCGCCTCGCTCGCGCTCGCGCTGGGCCTCGCCGACGTCGTCACCGACGAGGCCGGCGGCGTGCGGCTCGACACCCTCTTCATCGACGAGGGCTTCGGCAGCCTCGACGACCAGACCCTCGACGAGGTCCTGGACGTCCTGGACTCGCTGCGCGAGCGGGACCGCAGCGTCGGCATCGTCAGCCACGTGGGCGACCTGCGCCGGCGCATCCCGGCCCAGCTGGAGGTGGTCAAGGCCCGGCACGGCTCCGCCGTGCGGCTGCGCACCGGAGGCGACGCGCTCAGCGGCTGATCGGACGCCGGGGGAGCGGCGAGGAGTACACGACGCTCGTCGTGACCGAGCCGAGCGCGCCGACCTTCCCGGAGATCTCCTCCAGGTGCCGCATGGACCGGGCGGCGACCTTCAGGACGAAGCAGTCGTCACCGGTCACGTGGTGCGCCTCCAGGACCTCCGGAGTGGTGGCGATGAGGTCGTGGAAGGGCTTGTAGTTGCCGTTCGGATAACGCAGCCGGACGAAGGCGAGGATCGGGAGGCCGAGCCGCTCCTGGTCGACGATCGCCGTGTACCCGGCGATCACCCCGGCCTCCTCCAGTCGCCGCACCCGCTCGGTCACCGCCGACGGCGACATCGACACGGCCCGGGCGAGCTCGGCGAAGCTGGCCCGGCCCTGGGCCTGAAGGGCGTCGAGGATCCGCCAGTCCGTGGCGTCCGGGGTGTATCCGCTGGTCATGAGCGTGACCTTGCAGGGAAACCCCCGGGAAGTTCAAGTCCTCCCGGGGGTTTCTCACACTCCGGCCCGAGGGCCCGGCCCGGCGTCAGGGCCGCGCGCCCGCTCGCGGGGTCTCAGAGGCGCGAGATCTCGTCCACCAGGTCGTCGAGACCCAGCGGTCCCTGCGACAGGGCCGCCATGTGCCAGGCCTTGGCGTCGAAGTCGTCGCCGTGCTTGGCCTGCGCGTTGGCCCGGCCGAGCAGCCAGGCCCGCTCGCCCAGCTTGTAGCCGATGGCCTGCGCGGGCACCGACAGGTAGCGGGTCATCTCGCTCTCCACGAAGGCCGGCGGCCGGCTGCTGTGCCGCTGGAAGAACTCCTGCGCCAGCTCCGGCGTCCACCGCTCGCCCGGGTGGAACGGCGAGTCCGCCGGGATCTCCAGCTCCAGGTGCATGCCGATGTCCACGATCACCCGGCAGGCCCGCATCATCTGCGCGTCGAGATAGCCGAGCCGTCGCTCCGGGTCGCCGAGGAAGCCCAGTTCGTCCATCAGCCGCTCGGCGTACAGCGCCCAGCCCTCGGTGTTGGCGCTGATCTTGCCGATGGTGGCCTGGTAGCGGGAGAGCCGGTCGGCCACGTGCGCCCACTGGGCGATCTGCAGGTGGTGGCCCGGCACGCCCTCGTGGTACCAGGTCGACACCAGGTCGTACACCGGGAAGCGGGTCTGTCCGTCGACCGGCAGCCAGGTCCGGCCGGGGCGCGAGAAGTCCTCCGAGGGGCCGGTGTAGTACGGGGCGGCGGCGCCGCCCGGCGGGGCGATCCGGGACTCCACCTGCCGTACCCGCTCCGCGAGTTCGAAGTGGGTGCCGTCCAGCGAGCTGATCGCCTCGTCCATCAGGCCCTGCAGCCAGGCCCGTACCTCGTCCACGCCCTCGATGTGGGCGCCGTGCTCGTCGAGATGGGCCAGGGCCTCCCACGGGTCGGAGCCCGGAAGGATCCGGTCCGCCTCCTTCCGCATCTCGCCGAGCAGGCGGTGGTACTCGGACCAGCCGTACGCGTACGCCTGGTCGAGGTCCAGGTCGGTGCCGTTGAAGAAGCGCGCCCAGCGGCGGTAGCGCTCGCGGCCCACCGTGTCGGGAGCGTCGGCGACCGCCGGGGCGTAGACGTCGCGCATCCAGTCCCGAAGTGCGACCACGGACCCGTCGGCCGCCGGGCCCGCCGCCGCGAGTTCGGCCCGCAGTTCCTGCGGCAGCGTGTCGGGCGCACCGGACGCGAAGCCGGTGAACCAGCCCCGCGCCGTCCCGTCCGGCCCGTCGCCGCCGCCGCAGGCCCACTCGGTGAGCTGTCCGACGAAGGTGGCCGTGGCCCGCGGGCCCGCCCGCATCCCGCGGTCGAGACCCAGGGCGAGCGAGGCGCGATAGCCCTCCAGGGCGGCCGGGACCGCGCGCAGCCGCGCGGCGACCGCCGCCCAGTCCGCCTCCGTCACCGTGGGCAGCATGGTGAAGGAGATGCGCACGCTGTGCGCGGGCGAGCGCAGGTTGCTCACGCAGCACAGGCCCTCGTCCGCCTCGTGCACCAGGAGCTGGGCGGACAGCCGCTCGCGCAGCAGCCGGGCGCAGCGCCGCTCCGCCTCGTCCTCGGCGCCCGGCCGGCGCTCCGCGGCGTCGAGCCGCTCGAGCGTGCGCCGGGCCAGCTCGGCGAGCTCCTCCTGTCCGGCGGGCGAGAAGTCGGGAAGACGGCCCGCGCTTTCGGGGACTCCCAGGTAGGTGCCGGTGATCGGGTCGAGTTCGATGAGCGCGTCGACGTAGTCGTCGGCGACCTGGCGGGGGAGCGCGGTGCTGGAAGACTCTGGCATGGGGCTCATCCTGGCCCGTTCACCGTGCCCGCGTCACCCTCGTTCGATCTCAGTCGGCTGACAAATGAGCGCCCGGTACGGGCGGCAGCAGAGGCCCGCACTCCCACTGCTGGAAGATCAGCCGGGTCTCCACGCGGGCCACCTCGCGCCGGGAGGTGAACGCGTCCAGGACGAGTCGCTGCAGGTCGGCCGGGTCGGCGACGGCCACGTGCACCAGATAGTCGTCGGGTCCGGTGAGGTGGAACAGGGCCCGGGACTCCGGCAGGGCCCTGACCCGCTCGACGAACGGCCCGATGAGTTCACGCCGGTGCGGCCGGACCTGGACGAGCAGCAGCGCTTCGAGACCCCGGCCGAGTTTGGCTGGATTCAGCTGTAGTCGGTGTCCGAGGATCACGCCGGTGCGCCGCAGCCGGGACACCCGGTCGAGACAGGTCGAGGGAGCCACGCCCACCTCGGCGGCGAGCTCCCGGTAGGTGGTCCGGGCGTCGTTCTGCAGCAGGCGAAGAATGTGCAGATCGACCGCGTCCAGTACGACAGAATCAGCCATTGGCCGAACGTAGCACGGCGATTTCCCGCTACTCCCGGGTATCCGTTCAGAGTGCGCCTCATGGACATGACCAGGGACGCCTTCGCATCCGTCTCCTCGCCCGCCCCCACGAGGGCGCTGGCCACCGAAGCCGTGCACGCCGGCCGCGACGACCTCGCCGAGCTCGGTCTGCACGCCCCGCCGATCGATCTGTCCACCACCTACCCCTCGTCCGACGCCCGGGCCGAGGCCGCCCGCATCGACGAGTTCGCCACCACCGGCGCCCGGCCGGACGGCCCGCCGATCTACGCCCGCCTCGACAACCCGACGACCGCACGTTTCGAGACGGCCCTCGCCCGCCTGGAGGGCACGGAGGCGGCCGTCGCCTTCGCCAGCGGCATGGCCGCCCTCAGCGCCGTCCTGCTCGGCCGGGCGAGCCAGGGACTGCGCCACGTGGTGGCCGTCCGCCCGCTCTACGGGTGCAGCGACCACCTCCTGGCCGCCGGACTGCTCGGCACCGAGGTGACCTGGACCGACCCGGCGGGCGTCGCGGACGCCATCCGGCCCGACACCGGCCTGGTCATGGTCGAGTCGCCCGCCAACCCGACGCTCGCCGAGGCCGACATCCGGGCCCTCGCCCACGCGTGCGGATCGGTGCCGCTGCTCGTCGACAACACCTTCGCCACCCCGGTGCTCCAGCGGCCCGCCGAGCTCGGCGCGCGGATCGTGCTGCACAGCGCCACCAAGTACCTCGGCGGCCACGGCGACGTCATGGGCGGCGTCGTCGCCTGCGACGAGGAGTTCGCCCGGACCCTGCGCCAGGTGCGCTTCGCGACCGGCGGAGTGCTCCACCCGCTCGCGGGCTATCTGCTGCTCCGCGGACTGTCGACGCTCCCGGTACGGGTGCGGGCGGCCTCGGCGACCGCCGCCGAGCTGGTCCGCCGGCTCGCCGCCGACCCGCGGATCGCGCGGGTGCACTACCCGCGGATCGGCGGGGCGATGATCGCCTTCGAGGTGTACGGGGACCCGCACGACGTGATCGCCGGGGTACGGCTGATCACGCCGGCGGTCAGCCTCGGCAGCGTCGACACCCTCATCCAGCACCCGGCCTCGATCAGCCACCGCATCGTGGACCCCTCGGACCGCCGCTCGGGCGGGATCGGCGACCGGCTGCTGCGGATGTCCGTCGGCCTGGAGGACGTCGAGGACCTCTGGCGCGACCTCACGCAGGCGCTCAGCGCCGGCCCCGCGGAGGCCGGCCGCCCGGCAGAGGTCGTACGGGCGTAGCCGCGTCCCGGCCCGCGTCCGCCTCCGTGGCGGTGGCGGCGGCCGGCCTCGGGGCCAGCCGTGCGGTGATGACCAGGGTGCCCTCCTCGATCTGGTAGTCGAGCGGCAGGTTCAGCGCCCGCATGGCCGCCACCATGCCGGTGTTGGAGGACTGGGTCACCGCGTAGACGCTGTCGCAGCCGGCCTCCTCGGCCATGGCCACCAGCCGTCCGAGGAGTTCGGAGCCGATGCCGCGCCGCTGCCAGTCGTCCTCGACCATGAGGGCGACCTCGGTCTCGTCGCCGTCCCACAGCAGGTGGCCGAGGGCGACGAACCGGCCGGAGGCGGTCTGCACCGCGAGCGTCCGGCCGAAGCGCGGGCTCAGCAGATGGTCGAGATAGCGGTCGGCGTCCCCGACCGGGCCGTGATAGCGCAGGGCCAGGGTGCGGTCGGAGCAGCGGTCGTGCATGGCCCGCGCCGCGGGCAGGTCGCGCTGGTCGGCGCGGCGCACGGTGATGTCGTTGCCCTCGGGGAGGGTGAGCACGTCGCGGCCGCGCGGGAGGCGCGGTCCGAGCCGGGCGTCGAGCTCGACCAGGGCGCGGGCCCGGGCGAACTCGGTGGGGGTGAAGGGCAGATAGGGCCGCTCGATGACGAGCGTGCCGCCGTTGGGGTCGCGCAGCCGCATCGCGGTCTCCTCCAGGACGCCTTCCACGGGCGCCGGGTCACCGGTGGGGCGGCCGCTGAGCGAGACCGGCGGCACCGAGCGGATGGTGCAGCGGCCGAGCAGCTGACGCAGGGCGAGGGGCAGTTCGGCCGCGTCGAGCGCGGTGCGGGCGGCCAGGCCGAGGACCCGGGTCGGGGTGTCGACGAGGTCGTGGGCGTCGGCCCGCTCGGTCCAGGTGTCCGTGCCGCCGGCCGCGGCGATCTCCCGGGTGAGCACGCCCGGCTGCAGCCCGGCCGGGGCGCGCAGCAGGAACTCGTCGACGGTGCCGCCCTCGGCGAGCGGATGGGTCTGCAGGGTCAGGATGTCGACCCCGTGCCGCGCGAGCACCGTGCACAGCGCGGCCAGACTGCCCGGGGTGTCGCGGACCGTGGTCCGCATGCGCCACAGGGCCGTTCCGGCGGAGTCCCCCACGGGGGTGGGGTCCTCGCCGGACAGGGCGGCCGGCGGCAGCGGGGCCCGGGCCCCGCTGCCGCCGGGATCGTCCGCGGGCGGCGCATGACTGTGCCGCCGGGCCCACCACGTGTGGAAGGCGGCCGTCGCGACCAGCGCGATCGCCGAGAACACCAGCAGGTACGGGCCGTCGGGCCCCTTGGCGATGGTCTTGGCGATCGTGTCGGCCACCACCACGGCGGTGAACAGCGCCGCGAGCTCGATCAGGTCGTGCCGCCAGTGGTGGGTGCGGCGGGCGTTCTTCGTGGGCGTCATGTCGGTCATGACCTCACTGTGACCCAGCGGTGTTGCGTGATCACGAACGCCTTGTGACTGACGGGTTAAGCGCCGATCTGGGGCACTAGTGACCGATTTACGCGGCTTCTGCCGGCGTGTGATCGGTCCGCTGCCCGAGGGCGGCCGCCAGCCTCCGCGCCTGCGTCACCAGCTGCGTCGCTCCCCGCCGGGCCGCCAGCTCGGCGAGCCCCGCCACCTCCCCGGAACCGCCGCTCCGCTCCACGCACTCGGCGGCCACCGCGAGCAGCTCCCCGGCCCCGTGCACCGGCTTCGGCGCGGCGAGCACCGAGGGCAGCAGGCCGAGCAGCACCGCCCGGACCGTCGCGTACGCACCGGTCGCCGCCGCCGTACGGGCCGCGTCCGCCAGCCGGTTCGGCTTGACCGTGCCCTCGGCGACGAGCTCGGCGAGGCGCGCGGCGAGCAGCGACGGGTCAAGCTCGCCACGGGAGGCGAGGACGAGCAGCGCGTCGACGGCCGTCAGCCGGTCCTCGACGTGCCGGCAGCCGAGACCCACGGCGAGGGCCGTGTGGACGGCGGGACCGATCGGACCGTCGGCCTCGGCGAGCGCGGTGAGACCCCAGGCCGCACCCCGCTCCTCCCACTCGGCCCCACCGGCCAGGGTGGGCAGCAGCCAGGCAGCGAGCGTCTCCCGGTCGTCGGGGAGGACGCCGGGCCAGAGCGGGCGCAGGCCGGACCAGTGGTATCCGTTGCATCCGCGGACGATCTCTGTCCGAGACCCGCCCAGCCACTGGAACGCCGGCGGGAACTCGTCCCGTATCGCCCGGCGCTCGCGGACCGCCACCACCAGCCGGTCCGCCAGCCACCACCGTCCCGAGCGCCTGTCCTTGCCACGGGCCAGGAAACGCGTCCCCGGCGCGAGTGATTCGTCCGCCGCCAGCCATTCCGCGAGCCGCGTCCCCGCCCGCGTGCCGAGCGCCGCCGCGTCGGCGGCCGCCTCCGCCGCCGCCGGGTCGGCCTTCCGCAGCAGCGACTGCGCCAGATCCACCGGCAGCGGCTCGACACCGGCGTCCCGGTACTCCCGCAGCCGCTCCACCAGGACCGGCGGATCGATCGCCCCTGTGTGGTGGGTGGGCGTGGCGAGGAGGAAGGGTACCGGCGCTGCCGTGGCCACCAGCCATGCGGCTTCCCAGGCGCGCACGTCGATCACCCGCGTCAGCGCCTCGTGGGCACAACTCGGCGTGCCGGAGGGACGCCTACGGGCGATGTCGAGCTGCTGCGGCCGTACCGCTCCCACGAGGGCGGCCAGCACGGTGAGGACGCCCTCCGAGCCCCGGGACACATGGTCCCGATGCTCCATCCAGTACGCGCCGGCGAACGCCTCCCGCACCGCCGCCGCCAGCGCCTCCCGGTCCAGGTGCGCCAGCCGTACGACACCGTCCAGGGCTCGCTCGAACTCCTCGACGGACTCGTACGGATTCCGCGCCAGGGCGACCAGGTCCTCCATCAGCTCCGCGAGCGTCCCCGCCGCCGGCGCCAGCGGGCGCCGCTCCGGGACCGGCGGCAGCACCTCCACGTACGGCACGTCGTCGGCCGGGGCGGCCAGACCGAACAGCTCCGCGGCTGCCGCGCGGTGCACCGGGCTCAACAGCTCCGCCGCGCCCGCCAGTTCCCTCCGCGCCTGCTCGTCCGGCACGTGCTTCAGGTACCGGCCCACCAATGCGAGCGCCCGCTCCTGGACCGTCGTGTCCTCGTGCCCGAAGGCGTCCGTCACCACCGGCAGCAGCTCGGCCGCCGCTCCCGGCTCGCGCCGCAGCGCCTTGCCCAGCAGCGTCAGCTGCGCCCGCACCAGCTTCTTCTCGCTGCGGAACAGCACCGCACCGGACATCTCCGCGAGCTCCCGCACGGCGAGCCCGCCGCTCAGCGCGAGCTCCGCCAGCACCTCCTGGGCGTACGCCGCCACCGGCGAGGGCGCGTCCGCCGCCATGCCCAGCCAGTCCGGGATCCGCGACCGCCGCTCCTCGTCCGTCGTGCCGAGCAGCCGCAGCAGGGCCAGCGGGAAACGCAGGTCCCGCGGCCGTCCCCCGCGCAGCAGCCGGGACACGCAGCCGTCGACCAGCACCGTCCGGTCGAGCAGTCCCTCCTCGGCGAGCGCCTTCAGCGCGGTCGGCCAGTGTCCGGGATCCTCGGGCCCGGCCGACCAGGTGAGCCGGTCGGGCGTCTCCGTCAGCGCGAGCAGATACGGCACGAGCACCGGCGTCTGCGGGTCCTCGCGCAGCCGGTCGAGCAGCCGCCCGTTCGTCAGGGTCCGCGTCCAGCCCCGGAGGTAGGCCTCGGTGGTGGGCGCCGGGCAGCCGGAGCGGACCACGAGGGTGTGCACCAGGCGGTACTCGTCCTCGGCCACGGACGGCCGCTCGGCGAGCCGCCGCCCCACGTTCGCGAGCCAGTCCGCATCGCGGTCGGCGAGGACCCGGAGGACGTCGTCGACCGTGTTCCCACCCCAGTCCGACAGGTCACGCGCGCCGATCCAGGCCGCCGCCGCGGCGGGTCCGGTGTGGCAGCCGGCGCCCGCCACCCGCAGGGCGCAACGGACCGCCCGCTGCTCGCTCCACCGGTCCCAGCCCCAGCCGCGCACCTCCTTGCGCAGCTCGCCCAGCTTCGGCAGCACCGCCTTGCGGGCGGCGGCGTCCAGCCCCGCCAGCAGGCCGGGCACCTTCTCGTGGCTGCCCGCGCGGACCGCCCCGAGCAGCTCCTCCACCGTGGTCGTCGTCCCCGTCATCGCGCGCTCCCCGCCATCTCCGCCGTTCCTGCCGTCCCCGCCGTCTCCACCACGCCGCCCCGCCGCGCCATGCGCACCGCGAGGGCGTGCTTGCACGGCCCCCGCCGGCCCCGGTACTCCGCCCACCACGGGCAGGTGCAGCTCAGCCGCCCGCCCTCCGACTCCCGTACCTGGTATCGCCTTTCACCGGAGAACACCGACGCGAGGTCGCCGTCCAAGGTCACCGCGCGCTCCGAGAGCAGAGCCCTGGCCGCGACCAGGCGCGGATTGTGCCGCTCGGCGCGGTCCGCGTCGTACGGCAGCTCGCGGTGGAAGTAGGCCGCCTCCGCCACGTCGTAGCCCACGCGCCCCGCCGTCCCCAGCCGGGTGAGGGCGGCCCGTACCCGGTCCACGGTCAGGCCCGACTGCTCCGCCAGATCGGCGAGGTCGATCCGCGGCTCCCAGGCGAGCAGCACCGAGACCAGCTCCGCGTCCTGCGCCGCCTCCTCCGTCGCGAGGGCCTCGAGCACGCCGCCCTCGCCGGAGAAGCCGCGCGCCGGGTCGGGGGACAGGGTCAGGGTCAGCCGCATGCCCGGCAGCTCCACCTCCCAGGCGCTCGGCGCCGCCGTCCCGTCCGGCACCGGCCCGTACACCCGCAGCGCGGTCGCGTGCCGCAGCACCCGCTCCAGGGCCACGAGCCGGTCCGGCCCCGCCAGGCACACCGCACCCGGGACCGGCCGCGTCGTCGGCCGCAGCGTGCGGCCGGACTGCACCACCCACAGCGGGCCCCGGCCCCGCGCCTGGGAACGCGGCAGCGAACGCAGGAAACGCACCGCCTCCGTCCCGGACAGCTCCGCCCGCAGGTCGAAGCCGGCGGAGGAGACCTGGGCCTCGGCGAAGCCGCGCAGCCAGCGGTCCGGCAGCGGCACCTTCTTCTCCACGACAGGCCCGTCGAGTGTGGTCACCGCCAACTCGTCGGGGCCGACCCGGAGGTGCAGCGGATCGTCGCCGGTGAGCCGCGAAAGGGCCTCGCGGAGCGGGTTGTTCACGTCCACGTTCGTCGTGCCGTGACCGGTCTCCGCCCCGTCCAGACCCGCGCTCAGCACGTCCAGACGGGCGTACACCCCGCCGCAGCCCGAGAAGGACTCGAAGCGCAGCCGGTCCCCGTTCCCGGTCACCACGGGGTCCAGCGACCCCGGTCGTATCCGCTGGTGGTAGCGGGCCGCGGCCACGTCGGCCACGGCGAGCAGACCGCGCGCGGCGATCTGCGGGGAGGTGAGGAACCCGGAGAAGAACCGGGGGTTGGCCTCGGCGCCGAGCGGCGTGAGTCCCCCGGCCGTCTCCAGGCCGAGCAGCCGCCCGGAACCCACGGGCTCAAGGGCGGACGGGCGTGCGTAGGCGAGCGCCTGTACGGATCGCGTCATGGAAACGACGGTAGGACCCGGCACTGACAACGGCCCCCGGACCGCCGTCCGCACGCCGCTCCGCCGGCGCCGGACGCACGCCGCTTGCCGCCCTCCGTCGGCCGCCCTCCGCCGCTGAACTGCGCTGGCCGCCCTCCGCCTCCGAACGGCGCCCGCCGGTCCGCCGCCCGCGCGGTGAGCAGGCCTCTACTGCCCCACGCGCCCCGGCTGCAGCACCTTCGAGAACAGCACCGTGCCGCCCTCGGCGCGCAGCCGGACCGTCAGTTCCCCGCTGTCGCCGTCGATGTCGACCTCGCCGAAGTACTGCGGACTCTCCATCGGCGACAGGTTGGCCCGCTCCGGAGCCCGCACGAAGACCCGCTCGGGCCCGAAGGTGCCGTCCAGCCTGTTCGCCGGGAAGCCGCCGGCCGCCAGCGGCCCCGACACGAACTCCCAGAACGGCGCGAAGTCCTGGAACGCGGCGCGCTCCGGCGCGTAGTGCTGTGCCGAGGTGTAGTGCACGTCCGCCGTCAGCCACAGGGTGCCGGTGATCCGCCGGTGCTTGACGAACCGCAGCAGCTCCGCGATCTGCAGCTCACGGCCGAGCGGTGCGCCCGGGTCGCCCTGCGCGACCGCCTCGAAGTCCGTCGCGCCGTCCGTGACGACGAGCCCGAGCGGCATGTCCGCCGCGAGCACCTTCCACACCGCGCGCGAGCGGCTCAGCTCGCGCTTCAGCCACTCCAGCTGCTCCGCGCCCAGGATGCCCGTCGTGTCGTCGGCCTGGCGGCCCGGCGAGTTGGCGTTCCGGTACGAGCGCATGTCGAGCACGAAGACGTCGAGCAGCGGTCCGTAGCGCACCACCCGGTGCATCCGGCCCTCCGCCCGGCTCTCGCCCGCGCGCGCGTGCAGCGTGGACACCGGGAAGTACTCGGCGAAGGCGCGCGAGGCCCGGGCCGCGAGGACGTCGACGTCCTTCTCGGTGTAGCGGGCGTCGTCGAGGATCTGTCCGGGGTACCAGTTGTTGCGGACCTCGTGGTCGTCCCACTGGACGATCGTCGGCACCTGCGCGTTGAAGGCGCGCACGTTGTGGTCGAGCAGGTTGTAGCGGAAGTTGCCCCGGTACTCGGCCAGGGTCTCGGCGACCTTCGACTTCTCGGGCGTGGTGACGTTCCGCCAGATCCGGCCGTCCGGCAGGGTCACGCTGGGCTGGATGACGCCGTCCGCGTAGATCGTGTCGCCGCTGCACAGGAAGAAGTCCGGGTCGAGCCGGCGTATCTCCTCGTACGCGCGGAAGCCGCCGATGTCCGGGTTGATGCCCCAGCCCTGCCCGGCGATGTCGCCCGACCACAGGAACCGCACGCCGTCCCGGCGCCGCGCGGGCGCCGTACGGAAGGTGCCGGTGACCGGCTCACCGGTACGGCGCGGGTCGTCCGGGTCGGCCAGGGTCACCCGGTAGTGGATCTGCTCGCCGGCCGGCAGGCCCCGCAGCGCGGTGGTCCCGGTGAAGTCCGTGCCGGGGCCGAGGAGCGGCCCGAGGTGTCGGCGGACCCGCCGGAACGACTCGCCGGACGAGGTCTCCACGATCATGCGGGCGGGCCGGTCCGAACGGACCCACACCAGGCCCGAGTGCGCGGTCACGTCACCGGTCTGCACGCCCCACGCGGCCGACGGCCGTCCCGACAGCGCGAAGGCCGGGCCCGCGAAGGCACCGCCTCCGACCGTCAGGGCGGCCGCGGACGCGGCGAGTGACCCGCGCAGGACCGTGCGACGGGCGGGAGCGGCGGCTGCCGGGCCGGGTGTGGGCTGGGACATCGGGCGCCTCCGGAGGACGGTTCGGAACGGAACGCCCCATGCCTAGCGCCCGGTTGCGGCGTCCAGCCGAACCCCGCGTGAACAACGGGCGGGACGGGGAAGCGCCCCCGCGCCACCCACCTCCTCCGTGCCGCCCGCGTCCTCGGCCCCGTACGCCTCCGCGAGCAGCCGTACGCCGAGGGCGATGTCCGAGGGCGTCAGGTGCGCGTAGCCGATGACCAGGCGTACGGCACCGTCGTCGGGGCGGATCGTGCCGTAGTCCTCCAGGGGGCGCAGGGCCACTCCGGCGGTGCGGGCCCGTTCCAGGAGGCGGGGCGTCGGGCCGTACGCGTGCGGCAGGCGCGCGATGACGTGGAGTCCGGCGGCGATGCCGCTCACCTCGGTGCCGGGGAAGTGCTGTTCCAGGGCGGTCACTAGGGCGTCCCGCCGCTCGCGGTAGGCGCGCTGGCAGCGCCGCAGCTGGCGGTCGTAGCCGCCGCTCGTCACGAAGCGGGCGAGCACCGCCTGGTCGAGGACCGGGTTGCCGAGGTCCATCGTCCGCTTGCGCTCCACGACCTCGCCGAGCAGCGCCTCGGGGACCAGCATCCAGCCCAGGCGCAGGCCCGGCGCGAGTGACTTGCTCACGGAGCCCGCGTACGCGACCCGCTCGGGGTCGAGGCCCTGCAGCGCGCCGACCGGCGCCCGGTCGTAGCGGAAGTCGCCGTCGTAGTCGTCCTCCAGGACGAAGCCGTCCACGGCCCGTGCCCAGTCGAGCAGTTCGGCCCGCCGCCGCGCCGCGTAGGCGATGCCGGACGGGAACTGGTGCGACGGCGTCACCACCACCGCCCGCACACCGGAAGCGGCCAGCGGTCCCGGCACCAGGCCCTCCGCGTCGACCGGCAGCCACACCGTGTCCAGGCCGGTCGACGCGAACAGCCTGCCGTGCTCCGGGCTGCCCGGATCCTCGACGCCCACCGCGCCGTGCCCGCGCGCCCGCAGTGCGAAACCCAGCAGCGTGGCCGCCTGCGCCACACCGGAGCACACCACCAGTCGCTCAGGGTCGGCCACGACGCCGCGCCGCCGCGCGAGCAGTGCCGCGAGCGCGCCCCGCAGTTCCGGGAGGCCGCGCGGATCGGGATAGCCGAGCCGCCGGTGCGCGAGTTCCGTGAGCACGGCGCGCTGCGCGGCGCCCCAGGCGGACCGAGGGAAGAGCGACAGATCGGGCGTGCCGGCGTGGAAATCCACGCGCGCGCCCGGCGTGCGCGGCGCGAGGTCGCGTACGCCGGGCGCGGCGGCGCGGGCCGTTCCGCCCACCCAGGTCCCGGAACCCCGGTCGCTGCGCAGATAACCCTCCGCCGTGAGCTGCTCGTACGCCTCCGTCACCAGGCCCCGGGAGACGCCGAGGTCGGCGGCGAGCGCCCGGCTCGACGGCAGCCGGGTCCCGGCGGCGAGCCGTCCCGTCCGCACGGCCTCCCGAAGCGCCTCCTGGAGCGCACGGCCCCGCTGTCGCGCCGGGGCCGCCGCCGCGGGCAGCAGCAGTTCCCAGGCCGGTTGCCCGCGCATTCCCACGCCCCCTCGTCCTCCGCTTCGCTCAGGAGCGGAGCGTACCCAGCAGGGGCGCGGACCCTAGAAGAGCAGGTCCCGCACCCAGTCCAGGACCGTGAACATCACCACCGCCAGGACCACGAAGACGGCGACGCACCCGACGTTCACCCAGTTCCAGTCGCCGCCGGCGTCGACGTCGTGCGAATCCCGCCCGCCCGAGTCCCCGTCGAACCAGTCCATGTCCCGCCGCCCCCCAAGTGGTCCCCGATCCCGTCGGGTAAGTGGACCTCCCAACAGGCCGGTCCGGTTCCTAGCGTCGGTGGCATGAACGCGAACTCCCTGCGCGGGGCCCTCCTGGTGACCGTCGCCTACGCCCTCGTCGGCGCCTCCTTCACCGCCAACAGCCTGCTCGGCTCCTATCCTTACGCCGGCGGCCAGGCCCTGCGCTACGCCGCGGCCTGCCTGCTCCTGCTGCCGCTGCTCGGCCGGGGCGGGCTCGCCCCGCTCCGCGCGCTCACCGTCCGGCTGTGGCTGCGGATCGCCCTCCTCGCGGCCGTCGGCATGGTCGGCTTCAACCTGGCGATCCTGGCCGCGGAGCGCACCGCCGAGCCCGCCGTGCCCGGCGTCCTGGTCGGCTGCGCGCCGGTCGTGGTCGCCGTCCTGGTGCCGTTGACGGAGGGGCGCCGGCCCACGAGGGCGGTGCTGTACGGCGCGGTGCTCGTGGCGGCCGGGGCCTTCACCGTGCAGGGCTGGGGCCGCACCGACCTCGCCGGGCTCGGCTGGTCCGCGGCCGCCCTCGCGGGCGAGGTCGGCTTCACGGTGCTCGGGGTGCCGGTGCTGCGGCTGCTCGGGCCGAAGCTCCTGACAGCCGTCGTGTGCGGCATGGCCGCCGTCGAGGCGACGGCGCTCGGCCTGCTCGTCGAGGGCACCGCGGCACTGCGGATGCCGACGGCCGTGGAGGCCGGGGCGCTGGTGTGGCAGGCGGCGCCGGCGACCGTCGTCGGCTTCGTCCTCTTCTACATGGGTGTCCAGCGGATCGGCATGGAGCGCGCCACGCTGTTCACCGGCGCCATTCCGGTGGCCGCCGCGCTCACCGCGGTCGCGGTCTCGCACGGTTCCTTCGGCCCGGCGCAGGCCGCCGGCGGACTTCTGGTGGGGGCCGGGGCGGCCCTGGGCTCGGGCCTGTTCGACGGGCGGGCCCGGACCGGCGGGGCGTCAGACCGCGCTGGCGGCGCTGCCGTCCAGGATCACCCGGGAGACCAGCGCGGGGTCGTCGTTCATGGGGACGTGACCGCAGCCCGGAAGCCGGATCAGCCGGGCGCCCGGAATGGCGCGCTTGGCGCGGATCCCCTGGCGGCGCAGCAGGAGCCGGTCCCTGGTGCCCCAGGCGACGGTCACCGGCACGGCGGGGACGTCCTCGGTGAACAGCACCTTCCGGCCCGCCGCGAGGGTCTCCTCGAAGCCGGTGGCCCGGCTCAGTGACAGCGTCTCGGCGACCGCCGCCTCGGGGGACAGGCGCCCCGGGCGGGCGTAGATGGAGCTGGTGAGGACGGTACGGCCGGCCGCGCTCCTAGACAGCCGCTCGACCAGCGGGACCGGCATCGCCCGTGCGGCGCCCCGCATCGCGCGCAGCGTGGTGAACGCGTAGCGCCGCTCCGCCTCCGACCAGAAGCCGGCCGGCGAGAGCGCCGTCACCGAGCGCACCAGCTTCTCGCGGCCGAGCTCCAGGGCGAGCAGCCCGCCCAGCGAATTGCCCGCCACGTGCGGGCGTTCGATCCCGAGCGCCTCGCAGAACGCGTCGAGCACCGGCACCACCGTCCGCAGGTCGTACGCGAGCGGCGGCGGCAGCGCCGGTGAGGAACCGAAGCCGGGCAGGTCGACGGCGATCACGTCCCGCTCGGTGGCGAGGATGTCGATGACCGGCTCCCACGCCTGCCAGAGGTGACCGATGCCGTGGAGCAGCAACAGGGGTTCACCCGCGCCCCGGCGCTCGTACGTCACGGTGACCGTGCGCGGCCCGGCCGTCGACTCCACCGGGAACGAGATCTGTGCGGACATGGTTCTCCCTGTCGTGCGTGGTCGTGCGTACCGGCACTCTGCAAGACACCCTGTCAGCAAGAATTACCGGTGAGTAGACTCCAGTTCAAGACCTCGGGCCGCAACGGGACCCCAACTGGACACGGGAGAGCGGGTCGGCTGGGATGGAGGGCGTGCCGACCGAGATGCTGACCGACCCCACCGACCTCTTCGAGGAACACCGCGCGATGCTCACCGGCGTCGCCTACCGCATGCTCGGCCGCGCCGCCGACGCCGAGGACGTGGTGCAGGAGGCCTGGCTGCGCTGGACCTCCGGCGACCGTGCCGAGGTCCGCGAGCCGCGCGCGTACCTCGTCCGCATCACCACCCGGCTCGCCGTCGACCGGCTCCGCCAGATCCAGTCCCGCCGCGAGTCCTACGTCGGCCCCTGGCTGCCCGAGCCCATCGTCACCGACTTCGGGCCCTCCGTGCCCGACACCGCCGAACGCGCCCTGCTCGCCGACTCGGTGTCCCTCGCCCTGCTCGTCGTCCTCGAGTCCCTCTCGCCGCTGGAGCGCGCGGTGTTCGTGCTCCGGGAGGCCTTCGGCTTCCCCTTCGCCGAGATCGCCGCCACCCTCGACCGCAGCGAGTCCGCCGTCCGCCAGCTCGCCGCCCGCGCCCGCAAGCACGTCGACGAGGGCCGGCCGCGCTACGACGTCGACCCGGCCCAACGCCGCGACCTCACCGAGCGGTTCCTCGCCGCCGCCGCGAACGGCGACCTGGAGGGCCTGCTCGCCCTCCTCGCGCCGGACGTCCGACTGGTCGGCGACAGCGGCGGCAAGGCCAAGGCCCCGCTGCGCATCATGGAGACCGCCGACAAGATCGGCCGCTTCATGGTCGCCGTCGCCCAGGGCGCGGAAGCGGACTTCGACTTCCGCTTCGAGGAGATCAACGGCGGCCCGGCGCTGGTCGCGCTCGTCGGCGGCAGGGTCGACGCCGTCTACCAGGTCGACGTCCGCGACGGCCGGATCGCCTGCATGTACATCCTGCGCAACCCCGACAAGCTCCAGGGCCTCGCCCTGGACTGAGCCGCTCCAGGTCGCCGCTTGTCGACCACTCGCTTCCCGACCGCCCGCTTCCGACCGCCCGCCCCGGAGCCGAACGCTCCGGGGCGGGCGGTCTGCTGCCGGGGGTTCACGGGGACGCGAACGTCCTGTGAACGATCTAGGTCAGAGGGTCACATTCGGGGCCGCACGACGGAGGATTGGTCTTGACCAAGGGTGGGCCGCGCCTTATGGTCGCAGAGTTAGTGCAGGAACCTTTAATAAACAAGGGCGCGGAAAACGCCGCGGGACACGGCGAATGTGCGGAGGATCAGGGTGGGGACCACGCAGCTCGAAGCAGCACCGGAGCCGAAGTACTGGCACCTCAAGACCGTGATCAGCGAAGCCCTCGACTCGGAATTCGCGGTCGGGGAGATCCTGCCCAACGAGCGCGAGCTGGCCGCCCGCTTCGGCGTCGCCCGCGCCACCCTCCGGCAGGCCCTGGAGCAGCTGGAGCTGGAAGGCCGTCTGCAGCGCCGCCGCGGCGTCGGCACCACGGTCGCCCCGCCGCGCGTCGGCGTCGACGTCTCCACCACCCAGCAGGCCTGGCCCGGCGCCGGCGAGGAGACCTGGCAGTCCGTCGACTGCGCCGCCGACACCGCCCCGGCCGCCGTCGCCCGCCTCCTCGACATCCAGCCCGGCGAGCGCGTGCACATCGTGCGCCGGCTGCGCGTCACCGAAGGCCGGCCCGTCGCGGCCGAACTGCTCTACGTGCCCGCCGGCTCGGTGCCCGGCCTCGTCACGGCCGACAGCGCCGACGGCGCCACCCGCGCCCGCGCCGTGCTGCGCGAACTGCGGCGGCTCGACCTCGAAGGCCAGGACCGCGCCGTCGAACTCGGCTCGGCCCGCGCCGACGACGCCAAGGAACTCGACCGGCTGCCCGGCTCCCCGGTCCTCGTCGTCACCACCCGCTACCTCTCCGGAGGCCGGACCGCCGCCGTGTCCGTGGCCACCTACCGCGCCGACACCTGCCGCCTCACCTTCGGCGACTCCGGCGACCTGGCCATGGCCTCCTGACCCACGCACGCTCTGCGGAAAGGCCCCGGGCACACGCCCGGGGCCTTCCCCGTGCCGTCGGTCCTCCGTACCGCGCCGACGCCCAGGGCCTGTCCGGCGGGATCAGGGCCGGACAGCCCCTAACGCCGGGCCGTGACCCTGCCGTCCACCGCGAACAGCTGCTCCTCCACGTGGTCGAGCGCGAGCCGCAGCGCGCCCGTGCCCACCGCCGCCTCGCCCAGCAACGACAGCACCACCCGCGGCGGCCGCAGACAGAACCGGGCCAGCTCGTCGCGCAGGGGCTGCAGCACACCGTCCAGGCCGGCCGCCCAGCCGCCGATCACCACCAGCTCCGGATCGAGCGCGAGGACGAGCGCCGCCACGTCGTGCACCAGACGCTGGATGAACCGCTCCACCGCGGCCTCCGCCGGCGCGTGACCCTGCCGGGCCAGCGCGAACACCTCCGCCACCGCCTGCTCGTCGAGCGGGTGGAGCGGTACGTCGGTCGGCGACAGCAGGTGCTCGGGCGTGACCCCGCGGCCCAGCAGGTGCAGGGCCCCGATCTCGCCGGCCGCTCCGCCGAAACCGCGGTGCAGCCGCCCGCCGATCAGCGAACCGGCGCCGGGGCTCAGCCCGGCCAGCACGAACACGATGTCGTCGGAATCGGTCGCCGCACCCTTCCAGTGCTCGGCGACCGCCGCCGCGTTGGCGTCGTTCTCCACGATCACCGGGCAGCGGAAGGAGCGCCGCAGCCGCTCACCCAGCGCGAGCCCCGTCCAGCCCGGCAGCGCCGTGCCCAGCCGGACCGTGCCGTCCGCCTCCACGATCCCCGGCGTGCCGACGCCCACCGCCCGCAGGTTCGAGCGGGGCACCCCGGTCCGCCGCAGCACGTCGGCCACCACCGTCCGCACCCGGTCGAGGCGCTCGTCCTCCGGCGCGGTCTCCGCGACCTCACGCGAACCCGCGCCGATGATCCTGCCGTCCAGACCGGAGATCAGCGCGGCGACCCGGTGCGGCCCGATCTCGATGCCGAGCAGATGCCCCGCCTCCGCCCGGAAGCGGAACCTCCGGGCCGGCCGGCCCTGCCGCCGGGTCTCGCCCTCCTCGGGCGCCGCCTCGACGACCAGACCGCCCTCGATCAGCCCCTCGGTCACCCCCTCGACCGTCGGCCGGGAAAGACCCGTGATCCGGGTCAGGTCCGTGAGCGTGAGCGCGTCGGAGCCCCGCAGCGCATGGAGTACCACCGCGGAGTTGATCCGCCGCAGCAGCGACGGATCCCCGCCGGTCAGCCGCCCCACCGTGTGTCCTCCCAGCTCGTGCGCCTCTTTGGCCGGATGTTACTCAATGGACCCGGGAGCGGCGAGCGCCGCCCGGGGCCCGCCGGGCCGCGAGGCACACCCGGGCGTCTGACGGGCCACCAGTTGTCAGTGCCCGGCGCTTTACTGGACCCATGACCCTGGCACGGCACGTCGCCGCACTCGACCTGCTGCGCGGACGCCCCTTCCGCGACGGCGGGCACCACCTGGCCGAGTTATCCGCCGCCGACGCCTCCGAGGAACAGACGGAGGCGGAGCGGACGGCACTCGCCGGCCGTCTCGCCGACCGGTGGGGACCGCCGCAGCACGTCGGCCTCGGCTCGCTGCTGCTCCGGGCCGAACGCGGCGAGCACATACCCACGCCCTGGGACCTGCTGAGCGAGGCGGCGGCCGGCGTCGAGCTGTGGCGCGCGGACGGGAGGTGGATCGCGCTCGGAGTCGTACGGACGGGAGAGGACGAGCACCGCATACTCGTCTGCGTCACCGTCGTGGACCCGCCATGAGATCCGAGCGCGTGACGGAGCGGCCGAGCCCGGCGCGCCACACGCCACACGGACCCCAGGGCCTGTCCGGCCCTGATCCGGAGGAAACGGCCTAGGCGGCGCGCCGGTCCGGTACGCCCGCCGCCTCCCGCAGCCGGCCGAACTCCTCCGCCATGCTCTGCGCCGTCCAACGGGCGTTCAGACCGCTGGGGCTGGGCAGCGCCCAGATCCGGGTGGTCCCGTGCGGCCCGGTGATGGTCCGCTCCTGCGGTCCGATCGCCGCCCCTGGCTCGCCGAAGGCCGTGCGGTACGCGGTGACACCGGCGATCGCGAGCCAGCGCGGGGCCAGCCGCGCCACCTTCTCGGTGAGGATCCGACCGCCCTCCCGGTACTCCTCGGCGGTCAGCTCGTCGGCCCGCGCGCTCGCCCGCGCCACCACGTTGGTGATGCCGAGCCCGTACCGGAGCAGCTCCTCCTGCTCCGCCGGCGCGAACTGCCGCGGCGTGAAACCGGACAGGTACAGGACCGGCCAGAACCGGTTGCCAGGGCGGGCGAAGTGGAGGCCCGTCGCCGCCGTCATCAGACCCGGATTGATCCCGCAGAACAGCACCGAAAGGCCGCCCGCGGTCACGTCGGGGACGAGACGGTCGCGGGCGGCCTCCAGCTGCTGCGGGGTGAAGCGGGTCAGAGGATCGACCCGGGGGTGTAGCCGGCGGCCTCGGGGTGCTGCTTGGCGATCTCCTCGATCCGGGAGACCACGGAGGCGACCTGGTCGGCGGCGGCACCGGTGAAGGACAGCTTGTCCGCCATCAGCGCGTCCAGCTGCTCACGGTCCAGCGGGATCCGGTCGTCGGCGGCCAGCTTGTCGAGCAGCTCGTTGCGCTCGGCGCCCTGCTCGCGCATGGCGAGGGCGGAGGCCACGGCGTTCTCCTTGATCGCCTCATGGGCGACCTCGCGGCCCACGCCGGCCCGCACCGCGCCCATGAGGACCTTGGTGGTGGCCAGGAACGGCAGGTAGCGGTCGAGCTCGCGGGCGACGACGGCCGGGAAGGCGCCGAACTCGTCGAGCACGGTGAGGAAGGTCTCCAGGAGACCGTCGAAGGCGAAGAAGGCGTCCGGCAGGGCCACCCGGCGGACCACCGAGCAGGAGACGTCGCCCTCGTTCCACTGGTCGCCCGCCAGCTCGCCGGTCATCGACGCGTAGCCGCGCAGGATGACCATCAGGCCGTTGACGCGCTCGCAGGAGCGGGTGTTCATCTTGTGCGGCATCGCGGAGGAGCCGACCTGGCCCGGCTTGAAGCCCTCCGTGACCAGCTCGTGGCCCGCCATCAGACGGATCGTCTTGGCGATCGACGACGGGGCGGCGGCCAGCTGCACGAGCGTGGTGACCACGTCGTAGTCGAGCGAGCGCGGGTAGACCTGGCCGACCGAGGTGAAGGCGTGGGCGAAGCCCAGGTGACCGGCGATCCGCTGCTCCAGCTCCGCCAGCTTCGAGGCGTCGCCGCCGAGCAGGTCGAGCATGTCCTGGGCGGTGCCGACCGGGCCCTTGATGCCGCGCAGCGGGTAGCGGCCAAGCAGGTCCTCCAGGCGCGCGTACGCCACGAGCAGCTCGTCGGCGGCGGTCGCGAAGCGCTTGCCGAGGGTGGTGGCCTGCGCGGCCACGTTGTGCGAGCGGCCGGCCATGACCAGCTCGCCGTACTCGGCGGAGAGCCTGCCGAGGCGGGCGAGGACGGCGACCGTACGGTCCCGCATCAGCTCCAGGGAGAGCCGGATCTGCAGCTGCTCGACGTTCTCGGTGAGGTCACGCGAGGTCATGCCCTTGTGCACGTGCTCGTGGCCGGCGAGGGCGTTGAACTCCTCGATGCGGGCCTTCACGTCGTGCCGGGTGACCTTCTCGCGCTCGGCGATCGAGCCGAGGTCGACCTGGTCGAGCACACGCTCGTAGTCGGCGAGGGCGGCGTCGGGAACCTCGATCCCGAGGTCCTTCTGCGCACGCAGCACGGCGAGCCACAGCTGACGCTCCAGCTTCACCTTCTGCTCGGGGGACCAGAGGACGGCGAGCTCCGCGGAGGCGTAGCGGCCGGCCAGGACGTTGGGGATGCGGGGCTTCGCAGTCGCAGCAGTCACGTGTCCAGAGTTTACTGGTGATTTCTGCAGGCCAGCGCCAGGGTCCGGGCTGGAGCTTGCTACGAGACGGGGGTCACGTCAGGGCTTCCGGCGCCTCGTACGGCAGCAGCTCCGGGCGCTTCGGCGGGCGGCCGTCGCCCGAGGAGCGGCCGGTGAGCCGGCGGCCGATCCACGGCCCCAGGTGCTCCCTGGCGAACCGGGCGTCGGCGACCCGGCGGGAGGCCCAGCCCGGGCGGGCGGTCGGGGCGAGCGGCGAACGCCAGTCGTGCTCCTCCGGCAGACCGAGGGTCTGCCAGACCGCCTCCGCGACCCGCCGGTGCCCCTCGGCGGTCAGGTGGAGCCGGTCCACGTCCCACATCCGCGGGTCGGCGAGCGCCGGGGCGCCGTACAGGTCGACCACCAGGGCGCCGTGCCGGGCGGCCAGCTCGTCGACGTACGCGAAGAGCTCCTCCATGCGGGGCCGGAAGCGCTCCAGGACCGGGCCGTTGCGGCCCGGGCTGCGCATCAGGACCAGCCGCTCGCACGAGGGGGCCAGGCGCTCGACGGCCTCGCCGAGCAGGGCCCGCACCCTGCCCATGTCGCACTTGGGGCGCAGGGTGTCGTTGAGGCCGCCGACCAGCGTCACCACGTCGGCCTTCATCGCCGCCGCCGCGTCCACCTGCTCGTCGACGATCTGCCCGATCAGCTTGCCGCGCACGGCCAGGTTGGCGTAACGGAAGCCGGGCGTGCGGGCAGCGAGCCGGCCCGCGAGGACGTCGGCCCAGCCCCGGTAGGAACCGTCCGGCCGCAGATCCGACATACCCTCGGTGAAGCTGTCGCCCACGGCGACGAGACTGGTGTACGTGGCATTGATCTCCATGACCCCGCGATCATACCGCCCGGTATGGAGCGCGCGGCGACGGGGAACCGGGAGGGAGCGCCTGACCGCGGGCAACCTCCGACCCGAGGACCGGAGGCGGACCGCGCCGCGACCGCGAAGGGCCCGGAACGCGCCTCGCGTCCCGGGCCCTCCGGCGGAGCGGCGAGGCCTACGGCGCCGAGGGGCGCCCCACCAGCTCGCGCAGCACGTCCTCCATCGTCACCAGACCGGCCAGCTTGCCGTCCTCGTCGACGACCGCCGCCAGATGGGTACGGCTGCGCCGCATCGCCGTCAGCACGTCGTCCAGCGGCGTCGCCGCCTTCACCTGGGCGATCGGCCGCATCGCCGACACCGGGAACGGCAGGTCCCGGGGCGAGATGTCCAGGGCGTCCTTCACATGGAGATAGCCCAGGATCCCGCGGTCCGCGTCGACCACCGGGAAGCGGGAGAACCCGGAGCGCGCGGACAGCGCCTCGATCTCCTCCGCGGTCGTGCCCACCTGCGCGTACACGACCTTCTCCACCGGCATCACGACGTCACGCACCGGGCGCCGGCCCAGTTCGAGGGCGTCGTGCAGCCGCTCGGCGGCACGGTCGTCGAGCAGACCCGCGTCGCCGGCGTCGGTGACCATCCGGGCCAGTTCGTCGTCCGAGAACGTCGCGGCCACCTCGCCCTTGGCGTCCACCCGCAGCAGTTTCAGGATGCCGTTGGCGAAGGCGTTGATCGAGAAGATCACCGGCTTCAGCGCCCGCGTGAGGGCCACCAGCGGCGGGCCGAGGAGCAGCGCCGTGCGGGTCGGCTCGGCCAGCGCGATGTTCTTCGGCACCATCTCGCCCAGCAGCATGTGCAGGTAGGTGGCGAGCGTGAGCGCGATGACGAACGAGATCGGGTGCACCAGGCCGTGCGGCACGCCGACGGCGTCGAACACCGGCTCCAGCAGGTGCGCGATGGCCGGCTCGGCCACGATGCCGAGCACCAGGGTGCTCAGGGTGATGCCGAGCTGGGCGGCGGCGAGCAGTGCCGAGACGTGCTCGAGCCCCCAGATGACGCTGCGCGCCCGCCGGTCGCCGGACTCGGCGTGCGGCTCGATCTGACTGCGGCGCACGGAGATCATGGCGAACTCGGCGCCGACGAAGAAGGCGTTGACGACCAGGGTCGCCAGGCCGATCAGCAGCTGGATCGCGGTCATCGGCCGGCCTCCTCGTCCGTGTCTCCGGAGCGGGGGAGCGGGGCGTGCAGCAGCACGCGCGCCGCGCGCCGCCCGGAGGCGTCCACCACGTCGAGCCGCCAGCCGGCCAGCTCCATGCTGTCGCCGACGGCCGGGATCCGGCCGAGCTCGGTGGCGAGCACGCCCGCCAGGGTCTCGTACGGGCCCTCCGGCACCTTCAGGCCGATGGTCTGCAGCTGGTCGGTGCGGGCGGCGCCGTCCGCCGACCACAGCTCGCGGCCGTCGGCGTCCTCGCCCGCCCGTGCCAGGTCCGGCGTCTCGTGCGGGTCGTGCTCGTCGCGCACCTCGCCGACGACCTCCTCGACGATGTCCTCCAGCGTCGCGACGCCCGCCGTGCCGCCGTACTCGTCGATGACGACGGCCATGGTCTGCTTCCCGGAGAGCCGGTCGAGCAGCTTGTCCACGGTCAGGCTCTCCGGCACGAGCAGCGGCTCGCGCAGGATGTCGCCGACCGGGCGCAGGCGCCGCTCGTCGGCCGGTATGGCCAGCACGTCCTTGATGTGCGCGATGCCGACGACCGAGTCGAGGCTGCCGCGGTAGACGGGGAAGCGGCTCAGGCCGGTCGCGCGCGTCGCGTTGGCGACGTCCTCGGCGGTGGCCTGCACGTCCAGGGCGGTGACCTGGACGCGCGGGGTCATCACGTTCTCCGCGGTCAGCTCCGCCAGGTTCAGCGTGCGGACGAACAGCTCGGCGGTGTCCGCCTCCAGCGCGCCCTCCTTCGCGGAGTGCCGCGCCAGCGCCACCAGCTCCTTCGGGGAGCGGGCGGAGGCCAGCTCCTCGGTCGGCTCCATGCCGAGCCGGCGGAGGACCCGGTTGGCCGTGTTGTTCAGATGGCTGATCAGCGGCTTGAAGGCGGCGGTGAAGAACCGCTGCGGGTTGCCCACCACCTTGGCGACCGCCAGCGGCGAGGAGATCGCCCAGTTCTTGGGCACGAGCTCGCCGACGACCATGAGGACCACGGTCGACAGGGCGGTGCCGATCACCAGGGCGAGCGAGGAGGCGACCGACTCGGAGAAGCCGAGGGACTCCAGCGGCCCGCGGATCAGCGCGGCGATCGAGGGCTCGGAGAGCATGCCGACGACCAGATTGGTGACGGTGATGCCGAGCTGGGCGCCCGAGAGCTGCAAGGTGAGCGACCTGACCGCCTTCAGCGCGCCGGCCGCGCCGCGCTCGCCGCGCTCCGCCGCGGCCTCGAGCTCGCCGCGCTCGACGGTGGTCAGCGAGAACTCGGCCGCGACGAACGCACCGCACGCCACGGCGAGCAGCAGCGCCACCAGGAGCAGCAGTACCTCGGTCATCGGTTCACCTCCTTCCCCGGGTGAGTCCCATGATCACTCAGAGGAGGGAGGACCGCGCGATGTCGGCTGCGGAAGCGGGAACGGCTACTGGGAGGCTCGCCCATGGGCGGACGCTCACACCTTTCGGTCGGATGATCGGATTCTGCCCACCCATGGTAAAGGATCGGCAAAGCGGTGGCGGCGCGGTGGCCGGCGGGGGCCGACCGGCCCGGCGGGTGGGAGGGCGGCCCGGTCAGGCCGGCAGCGGCTTCACCCAGCGCGTCCACTGCTCCTCCGGGCCGTACGCGGCCGCCCGCCACACCGCCCGCCCGAGCGCGTTGCGGTCGAGGACCATCGCGTCCGCGCGCCGCCCGCCGAGCCGTACGAAGCGCTCCTCGGCCGCCGCGAGGAGCGCGCCGCCGATGCCGCGCCGCCGGTGCCCGGGGTGGACGGCGAGCCGGTACAGATGGCAGCGCCAGCCGTCGAACCCGGCGATCACCGTCCCGACCAGCTCACCGGCCCGCTCGGCGAGCAGCAGCGCCTCGGGGTCCCGCTCCACGAGCCGGGCGACGCCCGCCTGGTCGTCGCTGATGCTCGTGCCCTCGGCGGCGGCCTTCCAGAAGGCGAGCACCGCGTCGATGTCGGCCGCGACCGCGGCCCGTATCCGAAGATCGTCCATGCCCGCATCCCACCACCGGCTGCGCCGGAGGTCGAGCGCGTTTCACCGGTCAGGACGCCGCGTGCCCGGATCGCTCGCGCCCGCGCAGTTCGGCGATCACCGGACCGAAGGCCTCCATGGCGTCGTCCAGGACCGTGAAGTAGGAGAGCCCCAGCCGCTCGCGGAGTGCCGTCAGCCGGTCGGCGATCTCCCGTACCGTGCCGATCGCGAGGATGGGCAGGTCGAGCACCTGCTCCTCGGTGAGATACGGGACGAGCGGAAGGAAGTCCGCCACCGCCGCGGCCGGGTCGTCGGTCACGAGGACGCGCTGGAGCAGCAGATTGAGCTCCGCCGGGCGCTCCCGCCCGGCCTCCGCCTCGAAGCCCCGGTACGTCCCGACCCTCCCGGCCAGCTCCTCGGCGGTCAGCACCGTCACCGATTCGCCGGTGAACCGCCCGCCGCTGAACGCCGTCACGTCCGCGTGCCGGGCCGCGAGCCGCAGCACGCGATCGCCGTTGCCGCCGACGAGCAGCGGGGTGCGGGGGCTCGTCCCGTCGCCCTTCAGCGCCCCGGCCAACTCCTCGACGGTGCGCGCCAGATGGGCGACGCGTTCGCCCGGCGGCAGGAACGGGATCCCCGCCTCCTCGTGCTCGGCGCGCACGTAGCCCGTACCCAGACCGAGCTCCAGCCGGCCGCCGGTCAGAGCGGCCGTCGTGGCCACCTCACGGGCCAGCAGCGCCGGGTTCCAGAAACCCGCGTTGAGCACGAAGGTTCCCAGGCGCGGCCGGGTGGTGGCCTCCGCCGCCGCGACCAGCGAGGGGAACGGGGCGGGCATCCCGAGGTGGTCGGCGACCAGGATCAGGTCGTAACCGAGCTCCTCGGCCCGGCGGCAGCGGCTCCGCCACTCCCCGCCCGAGCCGGGCCTGAGCATGTTGACGGCGAAGCGGAACGGCGACACCACGGCACTACCTCCAGGATCGGGCCCGGCGCGCCCCGGACGCGCGCCTGACGGACCTTCAGCCTGTCACGAAGCAGAACTCGTTGCCCTCCGGATCCCGCATCACCTGGAACGCACCCTGTTCGTCCGTCACGATCCCGCCGGACCGGCTCGCGCCCAGCGGCAGCGCCTCCTCGGCCGCCGCGGCCGGATCGCCGACCTCCAGGTCCAGGTGGACGCGGTTCTTCACCGCCTTGCCCTCCGGGACCCGCTGGAAGGCGAGGCGCACGAACCCGGGCGGGTCGACGTACGACCAGTCCGGGCTCCGGTCGACCGGAGCCCCGCCCAGGAGCGCCGACCAGAACCGCGCGAGGGCGGCCGGGGCGGCGCAGTCGAAGACGATCTCCTGAACACGGGCACGAGGCATGGGCCCAGCCTAGGCCTCGGGCCGCGGGGCCGCGGGGCTGTGGGCCGTCGGGCTGTGGGCCGTGGGGCCGTGGGGCCGTGGGGCCGTGCGGCGCGCGGCCCGGCGGCGGCCGGTGCCGGGCGTCCGTGGATCAGGCGCCGGCCGTCGCGGTGAACCCGGCCGCGTCCCAGGCGCCGCCCAGCGCCGGCGCCAGCCAGCCGGGCGCCGCCGCCCGGAACGCCTCGGGCGCCAGCGCGCCCGCCCCCTCCGGCACCGCCCCGAGGAGCGGGGCGCCCGCCGCCTTCGGCAGATCCGTCAGATTGCAGCGCGCCGCCAGGTCCGGCGCCTCCGGCCAGCTGCCGATCACCACGCCCAGCTGCTCGATGCCGCGCGCCCGCAGCGCCTCCGCGGTCAGGGAGGTGGAGTTGAGCGTGCCGAGACCGGCGGGGACGACGACGAGGACCGGGGCGCCGAGGAGCCGCGCGGCGTCCGCGAGCGTCCCGCCGTCCTCGTCGAACCGTACGAGGAGCCCGCCGGCGCCCTCCACGAGGACCAGGTCGTGCTCCTCCGCCAGCTTCCGCGCCGCGTCCGCGACCTCCGCGGGCGCCACCGGCGCGAGCCCGGCCCGGCGCGCCGCGGTGTCCGGAGCCAGGGGCTCCGGATAACGCGCCAGTTCAGCGCCCGTCACCGCCGCGCCCGCCAGCCGCACGACCTCGTCGGCGTCGCCCGCCTCCCCGGCACCGACACCCGTCTGCGCGGGCTTGAGCACGGCGACGGACCGCCCGCCGGCGGCGGCCAGGGCCGCGACGGCCGCGGTGACGACGGTCTTGCCGATCTCGGTGCCGGTGCCGGTGATGACGATGACGCTCAAGGGGATGTCCTCTTCTTTCCGTGAAACAGACTGCGGTGCGACGGGACGCGGCCCGTCGGAGTGCCGGCTCAGCCCGCGACGGCCGCCGCCCGTACCGCCTCGCAGATGCGCGACACGTCCTCGTCGCCCGTCACGAATGGCGGCATCGTGTACACGAGGTCGCGGAAGGGCCGGAGCCAGACGCCCTGCCGGACGGCTGCGCGGGTCGCGGCCCGCATGTCGACCTCGTGGTCGAGCTGGACCACGCCGATCGCGCCGAGGACGCGGACGTCACGCACACCCGGCAGACCGGCCACGCCGGCGAGCCCCTCGCGCAGACCCGCCTCGATGCGCTTGACCTCGACCCGCCAGTCCTGACCGAGCAGCAGGTCGATCGACGCGAGGGCGACCGCCGAGGCCAGCGGGTTGCCCATGAAGGTCGGGCCGTGGGCGAGGACGGGGACCTCGCCGCGCGAGATGCCCTCCGCGACCCGGCTCGTGCAGAGCGTCGCCGCCATCGACAGATAGCCGCCGGTCAGCGCCTTGCCGAGGCACATCACATCGGGGGAGACCCCGGCGTGGTCGGCGGCGAACAGCGCGCCCGTACGCCCGAACCCCGTCGCGATCTCGTCGAAGATCAGCAGCACGTCGTGCGCGTCGCACGCCTCCCGCAGCACCCGCAGGTACTCCGGACTGTGGAAGCGCATACCGCCGGCACCCTGCACCACGGGCTCCACGATCACCGCGGCCAGTTCGTCGGCGTGCCGCCCGATCGCCTCGCGCAGCAGCTCGGCGTACGACTCCTCGTACCCGGCCGGCGGGGCGTCCACGAAGACCTGCCGTTGCAGCACACCCGACCAGAGCTCGTGCATGCCGCCCTCGGGGTCGCACACCGACATCGGCTGCCAGGTGTCGCCGTGGTAGCCGCCGCGCCAGGTGAGCAGCCGCCGCTTGCCCGGCCGGCCGACCGAGCGCCAGTACTGCAGGCACATCTTCGCGGCGACCTCGACCGAGACCGAGCCGGAGTCGCTGAGGAAGACATGCCGCAGCGGCTCGGGCGTGATCTCCACGAGCCGCGCGGCGAGCCGCACGGCGGGCTCGTGGGTGAGCCCGCCGAACATGACGTGGCTCATGCGGTCGAGCTGGTCGCGCACCGCCTCGTTGAGCACCGGGTGGTTGTAGCCGTGGACGGCCGCCCACCACGACGACATGCCGTCGACCAACTCGGTCCGTCCCTCGACCTGTTCGGCGAGCCGGAGCCGTACCCCGGACGCGGACGCGACGACCAGCGGTTCCGTACGGCCGGGCATGGGGCCGTACGGATGCCAGACGTGCGCCCGGTCCAGGGCGAGGAGTTCGTCGTTACGCATTCGGGGCGAGGTCCGTGCCCGCACCGCGGCGGCGCACCGCCACCAGGTCCGTCCTGGCCCCGGAGGCGGCCGGCGCCTCCGCGTCGGCCGGCGCCTCGGCGGCAGGCGTCGCCTCGGGGGCCGCGCCACCGCACGGGCCGCAGCCGCCGCCGGCCTGCGCGTGCGAACCGCAGCCACCGCCGGCCTCCGCGTGCGAACCGCAGCCCGCACCCGCCTCCGCGTGCGAGCCGCAGCCTCCGCCCGCCGCGGCGGCCGAGGCCGCCGCCACGTCGGCGCGGTGCGCGGGCAGCGTGGTGGTGCCCGCGCCCTCCACCTCGAAGCCGGCGTCGGCGATCATCTCCAGGTCGGCCTTGCCGGCCTGGCCCTCGCTCGTGAGGTAGTCGCCGAGGAAGATCGAGTTGGCGATGTTCAGCGCCAGCGGCTGCATCGTGCGCAGGTGGACCTCGCGTCCGCCCGCGATCCGCACCTCGACGTCGGGGCAGACGAACCGCACCATCGCGAGGATCCGCAGACAGCGCTGCGGGGTGAGGTTCCACTCCTTGGCGAGCGGGGTGCCCTCGAACGGGATGAGGAAGTTGACCGGCACCGAGTCCGAGTCGAGCTCGCGCAGCGCGAACACCACGTCGACCAGGTCCTCGTCGGTCTCGCCCATGCCCGCGATGAGCCCGGAGCAGGCGGAGAGGCCGGCGCCGTGCGCCTTCTGCACCGTGTCCACGCGGTCCGCGTAGGTGTGGGTGGTGGTGATCTCCCCGTACGTCCCCTCGGACGTGTTGAGGTTGTGGTTGTACGCGTCGGCGCCGGCCTCCTTCAGCCGCTCCGCCTGGCCGTCGGAGAGCAGGCCGAGGCAGGCGCAGACCTCCACGCCCTCGTTCTGCTCCTTGATCGCCTCGATGGTCCTGCCGACCCGCTCGACGTCCCGGTCCGTCGGGCCGCGCCCGCTCGCCACCAGGCAGACCCGCTTCGCGCCGCCCGCGACGCCGGCCGCCGCGGCGGCCGAGGCCTCGTCGGGCTTGAGCCAGGAGTACTTGAGGATCCCGGCCGTGGAGCCGAGCCGCTGCGAACAGTACGAGCAGTCCTCGGGGCAGAGACCGGACTTCAGATTGACGAGATAGTTGAGCTTCACCCGCCGCCCGAACCAATGACGGCGCACCTTGCCGGCCGCGCTCACCACATCGAGCAGGTCGTCGTCGGAGGTCGCCAGCACGGCGAGCGCTTCTTCACGGGTCGGCGACTCGCGCCGCAGCCCCTTCTCCACCAGCGTGTTCAGCAGGTCCATAAGCGCTGATCCTGGCCTACGGCACGCCCCGCGGCCAAGGAGGATCCGAACAAACGCCGTCGTTTGAGGTGTGTGTATGGCCACACCTTGACCTCGGCCGGATCCGGTTAGGGTCTGTGCGCTGCCTACAAAAGGATCCGCCATGCCGCCGTACGCCGAGGACCCGCAGGACGTGTCGGCCCCGAACGGGGACCCGCGGGACGGCACGGACCCGCGCCGGGCCGCCTTCGGCTGGACCGAGGCCGCCGCGCGCCGGCGCGCCGAGGCGGGGCTGGTACGGACCCTGCGCCCGCGCGCCGCCGAGTCCGACCTCCTCGACCTCGCGGGCAACGACTACCTCGGCCTGACCCACCGCCCCGAGATCACCGCGGCGGCGGCCGAGGCGGCCCGCCGCTGGGGCGCGGGTTCCACCGGCTCACGCCTCGTCACCGGCTCGACCCGGCTGCACGCCCGGCTCGAACGCGAACTCGCCGAGTTCTGCGGTTTCGAGGCGGCACTCGTCTTCTCCTCCGGCTACACGGCGAACCTGGCCGCGCTCACCGCGCTGTCCGCCCGTGACGGCCTGATCGTGTCCGACGCCGCCAACCACGCCTCGATCGTCGACGGCTGCCGGCTGTCCCGGGCCGAGACGGCGGTCGTCCCGCACGCCGACCCGGCGGCGGTGACCAAGACGCTGGCCGCGCACCCGGGCCGCCGGGCGCTCGTCGTCAGCGACTCCGTCTTCTCGGTGGACGGCGACCGGGCGCCGCTCGCCGGACTCGCGGCGGCCTGCCGGGAGCACGGAGCGGGCCTGGTCGTCGACGACGCCCACGGCTTCGGCGTGCTCGGCGACGGCGGGCGCGGCGCCGTCCACGAGGCGGGGCTCGCGGGCGACCCGGACGTGGTCGCGACGCTCACGCTCTCCAAGTCCCTGGGCAGCCAGGGCGGCGCCGTGCTCGGCCCGGCCCGGGTGATCGAGCACCTGGTCAACGCGGCCCGCACCTTCATCTTCGACACCGGGCTCGCGCCCGCCGCGGCCGGCGGCGCGCTCGCGAGCCTCCGCCTGATCGCGGCCGAGCCGGCCCTCGCGGCCCGGGCCCGTACCGTTGCGGGCACCCTGCACCGCCTGCTCACCGAGGCCGGTCTCGTCGCCGTACGCCCGGACGCGGCCGTGGTGTCGGTGCGCGCGCCGGGACCGAACGAGGCCCTGCGGTGGGCGGCGGACTGCCGTGAACAGGGCCTCGGCGTGGGCTGTTTCCGGCCTCCGTCGGTGCCGGACGGCATCTCCCGGCTGCGCCTGACGGCGCGCGCCGACCTGACGGACGCGCAGATCGAGCGAGCCGTGGCGACGATCGTCCGTACCGCGCCGACCGGCGCGGCGGAGACGGCGGACTGACGGCCGGTCACGCGTTGTCAGTGCCGCTCGCTAGGTTGACCGCATGAGTTCTTCCCTGAGCGTCTACCTGATCGACCCCAAGGCGGCGCGGGCCCTCGTCGGCTCCGGTGACGAGCAGCTGCTCGAGATCATCCGCGAGCGCTTCGCCGATCAGCTCGCGCACGACGACGACTGGTTCTCCTCCGAGATCGAGGACGGCGCGCCCAGCGCGTACGAGGCACTGCGCACGGTGGTGCACGGCGGTCCCTTCGAGGCGGAGCAGCACCATGTCTTCCAGTACGGCTACGCGTACAAGCGCCTGTGCTCCCTCACCGGCTCCTTCCTCGACAACTCCTCCTTCTCGCCGTTCCGCGGCGACTGGCTGGAGATGGTCGACGAGGGGCTGACGGCACTGCGGATCACGGCGGTGTCGGTCGCGGAGTTCGGCTACGGCGGAGGGATGCCCGACCCGCTGCCGCGGTACGACCTGCCGCGGTGCGGCGAGTGGACGCACGAGGAGTGCCTGGCGGCGCTGGAGCAGTTCGAGCGGACGAAGGCGGACGGCCACGCGCCGCCGCTCGATCCGGAGGTCGTCGACGCGGTGATGGACGTCATCGGCTGGCTCCGTCACGTGGAGTCCCGCCCGGGATTCGGTGTCATCGGCTTCGTGTCGTAACACGGGGAAGGGGCGCGTCCGGGCGTTCCCGCAACCGTTCGCGCCCCCGCGTGCGTCCTCCAGCGCACCATGTTCAGCCTCAGCGGACCGTTCACAGAGACCCTGGCCTCGTCCTTCCGCCGCCTGCTCGCCTTCGCCTGGACGCAGACCCGCGCCTGCGCCTTCGCGATCGCGCTGTTGTCCGGCGTGGCGGCGTCCACCCTGCTCACCGGGCTCCCGGTGGCCCGCTACGACCTGCTCGTCGCGTACGGGGTGCTGCTCACCCTGCTCTTCTGGCTGCGCGGCTGGGAGAGCGGGCGGGACATCGCCGTCATCGGCGTCTGCCACGTCATCGGCCTGGCCTTCGAGCTGGTCAAGGTCTCCCTCGGCTCGTGGAGCTATCCGGAGCCCGCGGTGCTGAAGTTCGCCGGGGTTCCGCTGTACGGAGGGTTCCTCTACGCGGCCGTCGGCAGTTACGTCTGCCGGGCCTGGCGTCTCTTCGACCTGGACCTGGTCCGCTACCGGCCCAGGTCGACCGCCGTGGTGGCCGCGGCGATCTACCTCAACTTCTTCACCCACCACTGGCTGCCGGACGCCCGCTGGCCGCTGGCCGCCCTGCTCCTGGCCGTGACCGCGGGCACCTCCGTGCGCTTCACGGTACGCGGGGCGCGCCTGCGCATGCCGCTGGCGCTGTCGTTCGTCCTGATCGGCTTCTTCCTGTGGCTGGCGGAGAACCTCGCCACCTACGTGGGTGCCTGGCGTTATCCGTACCAGTTGCACGGGTGGGAGCCGGTCGGGGTGGAGAAGTTCGGCGCCTGGTCCCTGCTGATCAGCATCACCTTCGTCCTGGCGGCGACCGCCCGCCGCGCGGACGGACGCGTGCGGTCCCGGCGCGGGCGGTCCGGAAGCCGGCAGTCCTGACGCGGGTGGTCCGGAAGCCCGGCCGTTCTGACACCTGCCGTCCTGACCCCTGCCGTCCTGACGCCATCCGCCCTCGCCGCGTCGATATCCGCTCGCCCGTCGCACGGTTCACTGCTTCGGGCGACAGATATCCGTATATCTGGTGGATCGCCGCCCGTCGCGGCGGCATCGGTGGCAGTCTGACGCGAAGCGCAATCCGGGCGGGGCCCGGTGGGAAAGGGACGGCGTCGCCATGGCAGACCACCAGGAAGCAACCGTCACGCTGCCGAGCGATCCCGCTTCGGTCTCCGCCGCTCGGAAGTACGTCGCCGAGGTGCTCGTCTCCTGGGGGCTGGACGAGGCGACGGACACGGCGGACGCGGTCCGGCTGATCGTGTCCGAGCTGGCGACCAACGCCGTGCAGCACACGTTCGGCCAGTCGCCGACCTTCACGGTCGACATCCGGCTGGAGCGGGAGGAGTGGCTGCGCATCGGGGTGACCGACAGTCATCCGCGATGGCCGCAGCGGCTGCCCGCCGCCGTGCAGCAGGACAACGGGCGGGGGATGGTCATCATCCGCTACCTGGCCGCCGAGGCGGGGGGCCGCCTCTCGGTGGCGCCCACGCCGGAGGGCGGCAAGACGGTCTCGATCGGCCTGCCGTGGCCGGTGGCGGTGCCGCACGAGGCGTCTCCGGTGTGAACGGCCGGGAGGAGGGGACGGGGCGCCTCCGGCGCTCCTCCCGGGTCGTTCACCACGTCATGCGGGTCGTGCTTCCCCCGCGGGTCGTGCCCGTCGTGCGGGTCGTGCCCGTCACGACGTCAGGCCGGTCAGCGGACCCGGCCGTACAGGACTTTCGACGACCAGATCTTGTCGAGCTTCACCCATGAGCCGGTCTTCGGTGAGTGCCAGATCTTGTTGTTACCCGCGTAGATCCCGACGTGGTAGACCCTCCCGCCGGAATGGAAGAAGACCAGGTCCCCCTTCTGCCGGCTGGACGCCGAGACGTGCCGGGTCTTGTTGTACTGCTGCTGCGCCGTGCGCGGCAGTGTCTTGCCCGCCTTCTTGTACGAGTAGAGCGTGAGGCCTGAGCAGTCGAACCTGGTGGGGCCTGCCGAGCCGTACTTGTAGGGCGATCCCTTCTTCGAGGCGGCGACGTTCAACGCCCTGTCGGCGTACGAGGTCGCGGCCTGGGCCTCCGATGCCGCTCCTGGGGCGAGCAGCGTGCCGCCGACGGCGGCGAGGGTGAGAGCCGAGACGGCTCCGGCCCGGGACAGCAGGGACGGGACATGAATCTGCGCAGTCATGCGCAACCCTTCGTCAGCCGCCTGTGAAGGATGACCTGTCGGGTTCGGGCAGGCGAAGATGCCCGGCCGCTGTCGCGGCTTCACCCCGAGGAACGTCCCCACTGCCCGGACGTCCCGTGTTGCTCGGGTCCTCCACTCCTGCCGATCCACTCCTGTCGACCAGACGTCCGGAACGGCGGCAGGACTCGGCGTCCGCCCGGACCGCCCCGCCTCGGGTGGCGGGGGCTTGTCGTCGACAGGGATCTTGACCCACACACAGGCCGAAATCCGAGCTGAAACGGCGATATGTGAGGCTCCTCACGACTGATCCATACGGGTGGACAGTCGGGTTTCTGGATCTGCGAGGTTTGGCCGACGAGCCCGTCACCAGCGACGGAACGTTCGATTCCGCCAGATGCGTAGACCTGTTGTGCAACTCACCTGAGCTCTATGTCGATTCGTCTACTACGCCGAACGAGGGAGCGATCCTGCGGTTTCCGTGCCCCGAGTGGACCTCGACACGACACGCGAAGGTGTCAACTCGTCTGCTCTTCGCGGACGGTGACCCGGTCCGATCGCCGAGCCCCGTCCAACACCCGTAGCGCTCGCGCCAGTGTGTCCGTGTGGACCTCGCTCTCGCCCCGCATGTGCATGAGCGTCAGCGCGTCCCGGAGCGCCGAGGCCCGCCCGACCAGGGCCTGGGCCGCGCGCAGCGCCCCATAAGTATGCGAAGTCCTGGATGGATTGATCCTCCCGAGCAGATCGACGACTTCGAGGTACGCGTCCACGAACTCGCCCTCGGCGCGCGTCAGAGCGGGCAGCGGTGGCAGCTCCGGCACCACGGCGGCCTCACCGCTCCCCGTGGCCGGCGGACCCGCGGCGGTCGCGGACCACGTGGTCCACCAGGCCGTACGCGCGTGCCGCCGGTGCGTCGAGCACCGTCGTCCGGTCGATGTCGGCGTCGATCCGGGCGCGGTCCCGGCCGGTGTGCTCGGCGAGCAGGCCGGCGACGAGCTCGCGCTGCCGCAGCAATTCCCGGGCCTGGATGTCGAGATCGCTGGGCTGCCCCTGCAACGGCTCGTCGAGCTCGGGCTGCTGGAGCACGATCCGGGCGCCCGGCAGGGCCATCCGGCGGCCGGGCGAGCCGGCGGCGAGGAGCACGGCGGCCGGGCCGACGGCCTGGCCGAGGCAGGTGGTCTCCACCTCGCACGAGACCGTGCGGATGGTGTCGTAGACCGAGGTCATGGCGCTGATCGAGCCGCCGGGGGAGTTGATGTAGAGGCTGATCAGCTGCTCGGGGGCCGCGTAGTCGAGGTGCAGGAACTGGGCGATGACGTCGTTGGCCGAGGTCTCGTCGATCGCGGTGCCCAGGAAGACGATCCGCTCCTGGAGCAGCTTCGAGTAGGGGTCGAGGGTGCGGGTGCCGAAGCTCGTGCGCTCCGTGAACTCCGGAAGGACGTACCGCATCGTGCTCCGCGTGCTGTTCTCCATGGCACTCCTCCTTCTGTAAAAAATGTACAGGACGTACAGGCCGTAAGATGAGGAGCATGGCCTATGAGATTCCGGTGACGCAAGCGCGCGCAGAGCTCGCGGATCTGATCAACCGCGTCGTCTACGGCGACGAGCGCGTGGTCGTCACCCGCCACGGCAAGCCGCTCGTCGCCCTGGTCTCCGCCGCTGACCTGGAGAAACTCGAGGCGTTGCGGGACGCGGCCGAGGGGCCGGTGATCAGCTCGGTCTCCAGCGGCGGCCGCCTGGCGTCCGCTGCGGGTGAACAGCGCAGGTTCGGCATCGCCGCCCACCACCAGGACCCCGGCGCCTCCCGGTCCTGACACGCGTGAGTGCCCCCGTCCGGCAGGACGGGGGCACTCGCACGCTCATGACGTTCGGGGGCAGGCCTGCGGCTCGCCCGGCCGGCTCGGGGACCGGCTCACCCGACCGGCTCGGGCAGCGGCGCCGGGGCCGGAGCCGCCCCGGCCGCCCGGGCCGTCGCGCGCCGCCCGCCGACGAGCACCGCGGTCAGACCGGCCGCCGCCCACACCGCCAGGACCAGGAGCGCGGACCCGGCGCCCGCGCCGTCGAAGGACGACACCGAGCGCAGCGCCGTGCCCGCCGCGCCCGGCGGAAGCCACTGGCCGAGCGTGCCCAACGGGGCGGGCAGCAGTTCCGGCGCGGTGGCGACCCCGGAGGAGGGGTTGCCGAGCAGGATCATGACGACGGCCCCGAGCGCGAGCCCCGCCCTGCCGATCAGCGCGGCGAGCCCGGCCACGGTCGCCCCGACGGCGAGGACGGTGAGTGCGAGCACCCCGGCCTCCGCCCACCAGGCCCCCGTGAGGCCGCCGAGCCAGCTGTCCGCGAGGGCCGCGCCGACCAGGCCGGCGAACGCCGCCGCACCGGTGAGGGCCGCCGCCGCGCGACCGCCGCGCAGTCCGATCAGCGAGGTGACGGCACCCGAGGCGGCTCCCGCCAGGCCGAGCGGCAGCAGGCCCGCCGCGAGGACCGCGCCGCGCGGGTCGGCGGCCGGCGCCGGTACGACATCGGTGACCTGGGGCGCGGTGCCGGCCGGCAGCTGCGCGGCGACGGCCTCGCGCAGCATCCCGGCGACGACGGGGCCGGCCGCGGAGGCGGTCAGGAGCCGGGGACCCGCAGGCGTCATCACGACGGCGCCGTATACGGACCGGTCCTCGACGGCGGCGCGGGCTGCGGCCTCGTCCGCGTAGCGGTGCACCTCGAACGCGCCCTCGTGAGCCGTGAGGCGCTGCTCCACGGCGGCCGCTGCGGTGGCGGGCCCGGCGATGCCGACGGGCAGGTCGCGCGGGGCGGTGCGGGCGGCCGGCCAGGCGAAGGCCCAGAGGGCGAAGGCCACGACGGCGGGGATCAGCAGCACGACCGCGAGCGTCTTCCGGGTGTCTGTGGCGGACATGGCCCACCTCGATTCAAAGAGAAGGATCGTTCGTTTTACGTCTCGGGCCCACTGTCCTGCGAGCGGTCACGCTTGTCAAGAATGAATATTCGTTTTACGTTTGGCGTCATGGCCCGTGTCTCCCAGGAACACCTCGACGCCCGCCGCCGGCAGATCCTCGACGGCGCGGCCCGCTGCTTCGCCCGCAACGGCTTCCACGCGACGTCCATGCAGGACGTCCTGGCCGAGGTCGGTCTCTCGGCCGGCGCCGTCTACCGCTACTTCCGCGGCAAGGACGAGCTGATCACGGCCATCGCCGACGAGGCCTTCGCCGGCATCCGCGGCGCCTTCCTGGAGGCGTCGAAGACCGTGCCGCCGCCCACGCCCGACGTGCTGCTCGGCGCGGTGCTGCGGCTCTTCCTCGAGGAGCGGATCCCGGGCGCCGACCGGCAGGCCTTCGGCCGGCTGATCCTCCAGGTCTGGAGCGAGACCCTGCGCGACGAGCGGCTCGCCCGCGCCCTCGCGACCGGCTACCACGGCATGCGCGAGGCCTGGTCCGAGCTCGTCGTCGCCTACCGCGCGAACGGGCTGATGACCGCCGACGTCTCCGCCGACCACGTGGCCAGGACCCTCATCGCCGTCGCCCAGGGATTCATCGCCCAGCAGGCGCTCTTCGGGGACGTCAGCGTCGACATCCTGGAGGACGGGCTGCGTGGCCTGATGTCCATGCAGACGCAAAGCCCGAGTTAACGAGCCGGAAAAACTTCCGCCCTAACCTGCAATGTCTGACCCGGCGGCCCCTTCCCGTGGCTCAACGGCATGTTGAAGATCGCTAAGGTCCGCTGCTGTCGGGTGACGCCCGGTGGACGACAGTGAGGTGGAAGCGTGCAACTGAGCCCCCATGAGCAGGAACGTCTGCTCATCCATGTCGCGGCCGACGTGGCCGAGAAGCGCCGGGCCCGCGGGGTGCGGCTCAACCACCCCGAGGCCGTCGCCCTCATCACCTCGCACGTCCTCGAAGGCGCCCGCGACGGCCGCACCGTCGCCGAGCTCATGGCCTCCGGCCGCAAGGTGCTCACCCGCGAGGAGGTCATGGACGGCATCCCCGAGATGATCCACGACGTCCAGGTCGAGGCCACCTTCCCGGACGGGACCAAGCTCGTCACCGTCCATGACCCCATCGTGTGAAGGCGGGCCGTCACCGATGATCCCCGGAGAAATCCTTTACGGTGACGGGCCCGTGGCACTCAACGAGGGCCGCCCCGTCACCCGCCTCACCGTCCTCAACGCCGCCGACCGGCCCGTCCAGGTCGGCTCCCACTACCACTTCGCCGAGGCCAACCCCGGCCTCGACTTCGACCGGGCCGCCGCCCGCGGACTGCGCCTGAACATCGCCGCCGGCACCGCCGTGCGCTTCGAGCCCGGCATCCCCGTCGAGGTCGAGCTGGTGCCGATCGCCGGCCGCCGCATCGTGCCCGGCCTGCGCGGCGAGACCGCCGGCCCGCTCGACACGGACCAGAACGGAGGCGACCGTGCCTGAACTGCACCGCGCCGTGTACGCCGACCTGTTCGGCCCCACCACCGGCGACCGCGTCCGGCTCGCCGACACCGATCTGCTCGTCGAGATCGAGGAGGACCGCTCCGGCGGCCCGGGCCGCGCCGGCGAGGAGGCCGTGTTCGGCGGCGGCAAGGTCATCCGCGAGTCGATGGGCCAGGCCCGCACCACCCGCGCCGAAGGCGCCCCCGACACGGTGATCACCGGCGCCCTGGTCATCGACCACTGGGGGATCGTCAAGGCCGACATCGGCATCCGCGACGGCCGGATCACCGCGCTCGGCAAGGCCGGCAACCCCGACACCATGGACGGCGTCCATCCCGACCTCGTCATCGGTCCCGAGACCGAGGTCATCGTCGGCAACGGCCGGATCCTCACCGCCGGAGCCGTGGACGCCCACGTCCACTTCATCTCGCCGACCGTCGTCGAACAGGCCCTCGCCACCGGTGTGACCACCCTCGTCGGCGGCGGCACCGGACCCGCCGAAGGCACCAAGGCCACCACCATCACCCCCGGCCCCTGGCACATGGCCCGGATGTTCGAGGCCCTGGACACCTTCCCGGTCAACATCGGGCTGCTCGGCAAGGGCAACACCATGTCCCGGGACGCCATGCGGTCCCAGCTGCGCGGCGGCGCCCTCGGGTTCAAGATCCACGAGGACTGGGGCGCCACGCCCGCCGTCATCGACGCCTGCCTGGACGTCTGCGAGGAGACCGGCGCCCAGCTCGCCATCCACACCGACACCCTCAACGAGGCCGGCTTCGTCGGCGACACCCTCGCGGCCATCGCCGGCCGCACGATCCACGCGTACCACACCGAGGGCGCCGGCGGCGGGCACGCGCCGGACATCATCACCGTGGTCTCCGAGCCGCACGTGCTGCCCAGCTCGACCAACCCGACCCGGCCGCACACCGTCAACACCGTCGAGGAACACCTCGACATGCTGATGGTCTGTCACCACCTCAACCCCGCCGTCCCGGAGGACCTCGCCTTCGCCGAGTCCCGCATCCGGCCCTCGACGATCGCCGCCGAGGACGTGCTCCACGACCTCGGCGCCATCTCGATCATCTCCTCCGACTCCCAGGCCATGGGCCGGATCGGCGAGGTGGTCATGCGCACCTGGCAGACCGCCCACGTCATGAAGAAGCGGCGCGGCGCCCTGCCGGGCGACGGCACGGCCGACAACCACCGGGTCCGGCGCTACGTCGCCAAGTACACGATCAACCCGGCCGTCGCCCAGGGCATGGGCCACCTCATCGGCTCCGTCGAACCCGGCAAGCTTGCCGACCTGGTGCTGTGGGAGCCCGCCTTCTTCGGCGTCAAGCCGCTCGTCGTCCTCAAGGGCGGCCAGATCGCGTACGCGCAGATGGGCGACGCCAACGCCTCCATCCCCACGCCCCAGCCCGTGCTGCCCCGGCCGATGTTCGGCGCGCTCGGACGGGCCGCGGCCGCCGGCTCCGTCAACTTCGTCGCCGAGGCGGCGATCGAGGACGACCTGCCGCACAAGCTCGGCCTCCACAAGGAGTTCACCGCCATCGGATCCACCCGACGGATCACCAAGGCCGACATGCGCGAGAACGACGCCCTGCCCCGGGTCGAGGTCGACGCCGACACCTTCTCGGTGACCATCGACGGCGAACGGGTGGAACCGGCCCCCGCCGCCGAACTGCCCATGGCCCAGCGCTACTTCCTCTTCTGAGCACCGAAGTCGCGAAGATGACCCGATCCGCACTCCTCGTGCTCGCCGACGGGCGGTTCCCCGCCGGCGGGCACGCCCACTCCGGCGGCGCCGAGGCCGCCGTCAAGGCCGGCCGGCTGAAGGACGCCGCCGACCTGGCGGCCTTCTGCCGCGGCCGGCTGCACACCACCGGCCTCACCTCGGCCGCGCTCGCGGCGGCCGCCGCCCTCGGCGCCGACCCCTTCGAGCTCGACGCCGCCGCCGACGCCCGTACGCCCTCGCCCGCCCTGCGCGCCGCGAGCCGCCGGCTCGGCCGGCAGCTGATGCGGGCCGCCCGCGCCGCCTGGCCGGGCCCGGAACTCGACCGGCTGGCCGCCGCGTTCCCGCGCGGCGCCCATCAGCCGGCCGTCCTCGGCACCGCCGCCCGCGCCGCCGGACTCGGCCCCGAGGACGCCGCCCACTGCGTCGCGTACGAGACGGTGAGCGGCCCCGCGACCGCCGCGGTGCGCCTGCTCGGCCTCGACCCGTTCCAGGCCACCGCCGTGCTCGCCCGGCTGGCCCCCGCCATGGACGAGGTCGCCGCCCACGCCGCCGAGCGGGCCGCCGCCGCGCTCGGCGACGACGCGGCCTGCGGCCTGGACTCGCTGCCCGCCGCGTCGGCGCCGCTGCTCGACCTGACCGCCGAACAGCACGCGGCCTGGCCCGTCCGCCTCTTCGCCTCGTAACACCCTTCGCGTCCCCCCACCTCCGAGCCCGCAAGGAGCCCACCCATGCACCTCGACCACGGCCACGACCACGGCTCCGCCGTGTCCGCCGACGCCCACCGGCCCGACGGCAGCCGGCGCGCCCTGCGCATCGGGCTCGGCGGTCCGGTCGGCTCCGGCAAGACCGCCACCGTCGCCGCGCTCTGCCGCGAACTGCGCGACACGTACTCCCTCGCCGTCGTCACCAACGACATCTACACCCGCGAGGACGCCGAGTTCCTGCTCCGCGAAGCCGTCCTGCCGCCCGAGCGGATCCAGGCCGTCGAGACCGGGGCCTGCCCGCACACCGCGATCCGCGACGACATCTCCGCCAACCTCGAAGCCGTCGAGGCGCTGGAGGACTCGATCGGTCCGCTCGACCTCGCCCTCGTCGAGTCCGGCGGCGACAACCTCACCGCGACCTTCTCCAAGGGCCTCGTCGACGCCCAGATCTTCGTCATCGACGTCGCCGGCGGCGACGACATCCCGCGCAAGGGCGGTCCCGGCGTCACCTCCGCCGACCTGCTCGTCGTCAACAAGACCGACCTCGCCCCGTACGTCGGCTCCGACCTGGAGCGCATGGCGCGCGACGCCAAGGAGCAGCGCGGCGAGCTGCCCGTCGCCTTCACCTCGCTGCGCTCGGAGCAGGGCGTCGGTCCCGTCGCGGACTGGGTCCGCGCCCGGCTCGCGGAATGGACCGCATGAGCCTCGCCGTCCCGGTGGCGCCGGACCGCCGGAGCCTCACCGCCACCGCCCGGATCGTCGCGGGCCCCGGCGGCTCGCTCCCGGTCCTGGAGAGCGCCGGGCCGTTCGCGCTGCGCCGCACCCGCGCCACCGGCCCGTACACCCGGGTCACCGTCGTCGGCGCCATGAGCGCCCCGCTCGGCGGCGACCGGCTCGCCCTGGAGGCCCAGGTGGACGACGGGGCCCGGCTGCTCGTCGACTCCGCAGCCGCCACCGTCGCCCTGCCCGGTGCCGACGGTGCACCCGCCTCGTACGACGTGCGGCTCTCCGTCGGCGCCGGCGCCGAGCTGCGCTGGCTGCCCGAACAGCTGGTCTGCGCCGCCGGATCCGCGCTGCGGATGCGCACCACCGTCGAACTCGCGCCCACCGCACGGCTCGTGCTCCGTGAGGAACAGGTCCTCGGCCGCCATGCCGAGGAGCCCGGCACCCTCGTCAGCCGGCTCACCGTGCGCCGGGCCGGCCGTCCCCTGCTCGACCAGGAACTCGGCCACGGCCCCGGCGCCCCCGGAGGCTGGGACGGACCCGCGGTCCTCGCCGGACACCGCGCCACCGGGCAACTCCTGGTCGTCGACCCGGACTTCGGTGACAATGCGGGCAGAACGGTGGAAACGCGACTCATCGGCGACCATGCGGTGCTCGCCCCGCTCGCCGGGCCCGCCGCCCTCGTCACCGCCGTCGCCCCCGACGCCCTCGCCCTGCGCCGCGCCCTCGACGAGGCACTCGGCCTGCTCGCCGACGGCCGCTGAGGCTCCGCTCAGCGGCACACCGGTCACCGCTTATCGGTTCGGCAAAGAACACCTGTACGCCCTTTCACCCCCGCCCCATTGACGAAAGGATCCCCCGGACACCCACGACCACGGCGCTGCCACGGGGGTGGCGCCCACCAGGGGGAGGAACCACTTGCACCTGCGACGCACCGCAGCGGTCGGCTCTGCCGGCACGCTGGTCACGGCCACGCTCATAGCCGGCGCCCTGGCCGCGCCGACCGCCGCTGCCCAGGGCCGCCACGGCGCCGACGACGAGGCGCGCGGCGCCTCCGTCGCCGCCGCCCGGGCCGCGAAGGCCGGCATCGACTGGCAGGACTGCCCCGCCGACTGGGGCCTGGAGAAGCCCATCCAGTGCGGCTGGGTCACCGTCCCCGTCGACTACGCCAAGCCCGACGGCAAGCAGATCAAGATCGCCGTCGACCGCATCGGCGCCACCGGCACCCCGGCCGAGCGTCAGGGCGCGCTCCTCTACAACCCGGGCGGCCCCGGCGGCTCGGGCCTGCGCTTCCCGCGCCGTGTCACCACCAAGAACAAGATCTGGGCGAACACCGCCAAGGCCTACGACTTCGTCGGCTTCGACCCGCGCGGCGTCGGCCACTCGGCGCCCATCTCCTGCGTCGACCCGACCGAGTTCGTCAAGGGCCCCAAGCTCGACCCGGTCCCGGACAGCGAGGCGGACAAGCTCGCCCAGCGCAAGCTGGCCGCCGAGTACGCCAAGGGCTGCGCCGAGAAGAGCGGCGACATGCTGCCGTACATGACCACCCGCAACACCGCCCGCGACCTCGACGTCATCCGGGCCGCGCTCGGCGAGAAGAAGCTCAACTTCGTCGGCGTCTCCTACGGCACCTACCTCGGAGCCGTCTACGGCACGCTGTACCCGACCCACGTGCGCCGCATGGTCGTCGACAGCGTGGTCGACCCGTCGAAGAAGGAGATCTGGTACGGGGCCAACCTCAACCAGGACATCGCCTTCGAGGGCCGCCTCAAGGACTGGATGACCTGGGTCGCCCAGCACGACGACGCCTTCCACCTCGGCAAGACCTACGACGAGGTCCGGCAGCAGTGGACGACCCTGCGCGCCGCCGCCAAGAAGGAGCCGCTCGGCGGCAAGGTCGGCCCGGCCGAGCTCATCGCCTTCTTCCAGAACGCCCCGTACTACGACTCCATGTGGGTCCCGGTCGCCGAGGCCTGGAGCGCCTACGCCGCGGGTGACCCGCAGCCGCTGATCGACTCGGCCGCCGCCGACCTCACCGACACCGCCGGCAACATCGCCGCGGAGAACGGCAACGCCGTCTACACCGCCGTCGAGTGCGCCGACGCGCCGTGGCCGACCAGCTGGAAGAAGTGGGACCGGGACAACTCCCGGCTGCACGAGCAGTACCCGTTCATGACCTGGTCCAACGCCTGGATGAACCTGCCCTGCGCCACCTGGTCCGCCCCGCGCCAGCGGCCGACCGACGTCAGGACCGGCAAGGGCCTGCCGCCGGTGCTCATCGTCCAGGCCGAGCGTGACGCGGCGACGCCGTACTCCGGCGCCGTCGAGCTCCACAAGCGCTTCAAGGGCTCGCGCCTGATCACCGAGAAGGACGCCGGCTCGCACGGCGTCACCAACCTCGCGAACTCCTGCATCAACCCGCGGGTCGAGACGTACCTGCTCACCGGCAAGGTGGACAGCCAGGACGTGACGTGCGAGCCGCACGCCACGCCCAAGCCGTAACACCCGCACCACGGGGGAGGGGCGGTCGCCGGTTCCGGCGGCCGCCCCTCCGCGCTCGTCGCCCTCCCGGCGGGCCGGTCAGCCGCGCGCGGCCAGCCAGGCGTCCTCGGCCGCGTAGTCGAAGAAGTCCACGCCGTACTTCACCAGACCCGGGAACGCCTCCCGCCAGTCCCGCTCCGCCACCGTCGACGCCAGGAACTCGATCGTGCCGGGCAGCGACTCGGCGTAGCCCACCACCGCCCGGTAGCCCAGCTCCCGCTCCGCCGCCGACATGTCGGCCACCATCGGGTGCGGCGTCGTCCACGGCGTGTACCCGACCATGTCCTCGCCCGGCGGCCCCTCGAACAGGATCGTCTCGCTGGTCACGCCCATCGCCGCGTCGATCGCCGCGCCGATCTCCGCCACCGTCGGCGCCTCCGGGTCGGCGCCGTTGAGCACCCGGCTCCCCGGCTTCGCCGCGGCCAGCCGGATCAGCTCGGCCAGGTTGTCCACGTGCACCGGGTGGAAGACGGACCGACCGCCCTCCGCCAGGATCCGCACCGGCCGCTTGTCCAGCGCCCGCTTCACGAACCACAGTTCGCGCGGACCCGGGCTGTACGGGCCGTGCACGGCCGCCGCCCGCAGCACCGTGGCCGGCAGCCTCTCGCCCGCCTTCAGCAGCTCCAGCTCCAGCGCCACCTTCCGGGTGCCGTACGAGGAGTCGCCCGGCGCGACCGTCCGCCAGGTCTCCGGGATCGGCAGCGGGTACACCGGGAAGCCGTCGGGCTCGTCCTGCGTGTCGAAGTTCCGCCCCTGGTCGTCCTCGTAGACCGCACCGCTGGAGATCACCACCGCCGAACCGATCCGGTCCGCCATTCCCGTCAGCTGCCGCCCGTGCCCGGCGTCGTAGGCCACGACGTCCACCAGGACGTCCGTGCCCGCGCCGAGCGCCGTCGACAGCGCTCCTTCCTCGTCACGGTCCACCGCCACCGACCGGACCTCCGCCGGCCACCGCTCGTCCCTGCCGCCCCGGCGCGAGGCGGCGGTCACCTCCCAGCCGTCCGCGACGAGCGCCCGCACGGCCGCCCGTCCGATCTGTCCCGTCGCTCCCAGCACGAACGCGTTTCCCTTGGTCATGGCCAGGACGCTACGGGCCCGGGGCCGGGCGGCCCAGGACCTTTCGCCGTGCGCGGATCCGCCGTCAGCGTTCCGCCTCCGGGAACTTCTCCGGCCCCGGCGCGGTTCCCGCCGCCTTCACCTTCGCGGCGTACTCGTCCACGTACTCCTGCCCGGACAGCGACATGATCGCGTACATGATCTCGTCCGTGACCGCCCGGACCGCGGCCTTCTCGCCCTCCATCCCCGCGTACCGCGAGAAGTCCAGCGGCTCGCCGAAGCGGATGGTGACCCGGCGGATCCGCGGCAGCACCCGGCCCGGCGGCTGGATCTCGAAGGTGCCGAGCATCGCGCACGGCACCACCTTCACCCCGGCCGTGAGCGCCATCACCGCCACACCCACCTTGCCCTTGTACAGCCGGCCGTCGTGCGACCGCGTGCCCTCCGGGTAGATGCCGAGCAGCTCGTCCTTGGCGAGCACCCCGAGTCCCTCGCGGATCGCCGCCTGCCCCGCCTCCTTGCCCGAGCGGTCCACCGGGATCTGGCCCGCGCTGCGGAAGAACGCCGCCGTCAGCCGGCCCTTCAGACCCGGGCCGGTGAAGTACTCCTGCTTCGCCAGGAAGGTGATCCGCCGGCTCAGCACCACCGGCATCAGGAAGTGGTCGGAGAACGACAGGTGGTTGCCGGCGACGATCGCCGCACCCTCCTCCGGGACGTGCTCCAGACCCTCCACCCGCGGCCGGAACAGCACCTTCAGCAGCGGCCCGAGCAGCACGTACTTGAGCACGTAGTAGAACACCGGCAACCCCCGTCCATCGCCCGACAAGCCCCGTGCAAGCCCTTTGTAACCAAGGCCGGGCGCGTGGTCCACTGGTGGGGAGGAGCGGGACCGATGACAGGCGCGCGCGGGCACAGGCGTCCCGGCGCAGCCGCCACCGCCGCACTGGTGTGCGCCGTGACGGCCGCCGGTCTGTACGGCTGCTCCGGCTCGGGCCCGTCGGAGCCCACGCCGACCCCGACGCCGACGCCCGCGCCCGCCACCTCGCTCCCCGGCGGTGTCTCCCCGCTCACCGGCCTGCGGGCCCGCTCCGGGCCGGTGCTCGCCGTCAAGATCGACAACGTGCCGCTGGCCCGGCCGCACACCGGGCTCACCGACGCCGACCTCGTCTACGTCGAGCAGGTCGAGTCCGGCCAGACCCGCCTCATGGCGGTCTACGCGTCGAAGGTCCCCGACCGGGTGGGCCCGGTGCGCAGCGCCCGCGAGTCCGACCTCGCCCTGCTGCGGCAGTTCGGCCGCCCGGTCCTCGCGTACTCCGGCGCCCAGAGCGCCCTCACCCCGCTGCTGGAGGCCGCCCCGCTGCACCTGGTCACCGAAGCCGCAAACCCCGGCGCCTTCCAGCGCGATCCCGGCCGCGCCGCCCCGCACAACCTGTACCTGCGGCCCGGCCGCGCGCTCGCCACCGCGCCGGACGCCACCCGCGCCAAGGACATCGGCTTCCGCTTCGGCCCGGCCCCGGCGGACGGCACTCCCGTCAACAGCCGTACGGTCCGCTTCCCCGCCACCCGCTACACCTTCACCTGGGCGCCCGCCGAGCACGCCTGGCGGGTCGCCATGGACGACCGCTCCGACGGGCCGCTGAAACCGGCCACCGTGGTGGTGCAGCACGTCACCGTGAAGGCCTCGCGCTTCCACGACTTCCTGGGTGCCGTCTCCCCGTACACCGTCACCACCGGCTCCGGCAGGGCGCAGGTGCTGAGGGACGGCAAGGTCCACGAGGCCCGCTGGAGCCGGCCCGACGCGGACTCCGGCACCACCTTCACCACCCCGGCGGGCGCGCCGCTGAACTTCGCGCCCGGCCAGGTGTGGGTGCTGCTCACCGGGACCTGAGCGACCTCAGGGCTGGGGTCTGGGCCGGTGGCGCCGGGGCCGGGGCGGCCGGAGGTGCGGCTCGCCGGCGTCGGCGGCGGCCATGCCGATGGTGGCCACGCCGAGCACCACCCAGCCGAACCAGAGCCAGCCGCTGCTGCCGAGCGCCACCGTGTACGTGGTGATCAGCACCAGGGCCGCGAAGGTGATCGCACCCATCGTCTTCGTGGGACCGGACATCATCGCTCCGCCCTCCTCCCCGCCCCATCGTGACCCCGGAGGAGGGGCGCGCGCCAGACCTGCGACGCCCCGGTCGTGCGCCGGTACGGAGCGTGAGCTGCCGTCCTACCGGCCGCGCGCCTGGAGCGAGGCCAGGTACGCGTTGTACGCCTCCAGCTCCTTGTCGCCGTCCCGGTCCGCGGCCCGGTCCTTGCGGACCGCCTGCCGCTGCTCGGAGTGGTACCACTGGTAGACCAGCGCGATCAGCACGAGCACGGACGGGATCTCGCTGAACGCCCAGGCGATGCCGCCCGCCGCGTTCTGGTCCGAGAGCGCGTCGATGCCGAGCGAGGCCGGCGGGTTCTCGTACACCTTCACCAGCGGCTCGGTCGCCATCATCATCGCGATGCCGAAGAAGGCGTGGAACGGCATGCCCGCGAACAGCTCCAGCATCCGCATCACGTATCCCGGCCGGTGCGGGCCCGGGTCGACGCCCATGATCGGCCAGAAGAAGACCAGGCCCACCATGAGGAAGTGCACCATCATCGCGACGTGCCCCGTCTTCGACTCCATCAGGAAGTCGAACAGCGGAGTGAAGTAGAGCCCGTAGAGGCTCGCGATGAACATCGAGATGGTGAACGCCGGGTGCGTGACGACCCGCATGTACCGGCTGTGCAGCAGCTTGAGCAGCAGCTCGCGCGGGCCGAGCGAACCACGCCCGGCCACCGGGAGCGCCCGCAGCGCCAGCGTCACCGGCGCGCCGAGCAGCAGCAGGATCGGCGACAGCATGGAGATCACCATGTGCTGCACCATGTGCACGCTGAACATGACCATGCCGTAGTCGTTGAGCCCGGTGCACATCACGAGCGCGATGCTCAGCACGCCCACGGCGAAGAGCACCGTCCGGCTCACCGGCCAGGCGTCCCCTCGCCTGCGCAGCCGCGTCACGCCCCAGCCGTACAGGCCGAGCGCGGCGAGACAGCCGAAGAGGAAGAACAGGTCGGGGGAGAACTCCAGGGCCCGCCCCAGCGTGAACGGCGGCAGATCCATCGTCATGCCGTGCCCGCTGTGATCCATCTGTTACTCCTGGAGCCCGATTCGCGCTTGTTGTCCGCACCAGACTAGAACCGCCCCCGATCGCGATCGCGACCGGGGGCGGTTCGTGGCGGGGCAAGGCCGCGCGGGAGGCTCGTCAGAGCACGTTCTCCGCCTCGGCGTAGCGCTCCGCCGGGACCGTCTTCAGGGTTTCCACCGCCTGCGCCAGCGGGACCAGTTCGATGTCGGTGCCGCGCAGTGCCGTCAGCATGCCGAACTCGCCGCGGTGCGCCGCCTCCACCGCGTGCCAGCCGAAGCGGGTCGCGAGGACCCGGTCGTACGCGGTCGGGGTGCCGCCGCGCTGGACGTGGCCGAGGATCACCGGGCGGGCCTCCTTGCCGAGGCGCCGCTCCAGCTCGACGGACAGCTGGTTGGCCACGCCGGTGAAGCGCTCGTGCCCGTAGATGTCGGTGCCGGCGGTCTTGAAGTCCATCGAGCCGCCCTCGCGGGGCTTCGCGCCCTCGGCGACCACGACGATCGCGAAGCGCTTGCCGTCCTCGAAGCGGGCGCCGACCCGGGCGGTCAGCTCGTCGATGTCGAAGGGCCGCTCGGGCACCACGATGGCGTGCGCGCCGGCCGCCATGCCGGAGTGCAGCGCGATCCAGCCGGTGTGCCGGCCCATGACCTCGACGATCAGCACGCGCTGGTGGGACTCGGCGGTGGTCTTCAGCCGGTCGAGGGCCTCGGTCGCCACGGTCACGGCCGTGTCGAAGCCGAAGGTGACGTCGGTGGAGGCGATGTCGTTGTCGATGGTCTTCGGGACGCCGACGATCGGCAGACCCGCCTCGGAGAGCAGGTTCGCCGCCTTCAGCGTGCCCTCGCCGCCGATCGGGATGATCGCGTCGATGCCGAGGTCGGCGACGTGGCCCCTGGCGCGCTCGACGCCGTCGACGAGGTGCGCGGGCTGGACCCGGGAGGAGCCGAGGATGGTGCCGCCGCGGGCGAGGATGCCGCCCACCGCGTCGAGGTCCAGCTTCCGGTAGTCCGCCTCCAGGAGGCCCTTCCAGCCGTCGTGGAAGCCGATGACCTCGTCACCGTGGTCGACGACGGCGCGGTGCACGACGGACCGGATGACGGCGTTCAGACCGGGACAGTCTCCGCCGGAGGTGAGCACACCAATGCGCATAGCCCAAAAACCTTTGCAACGTGGGCCGACTCCCGGACCACGTCGTCCGGCTGGATCCCCGCCACCCTATCGGTGCCGAGTGGCGGGGCCGAACCGAATGTCCGCAGATTGGACACCGTATTTACTTACGAATCCAATGTGCGTAGCCGCGCTCAGACGTGCAGTCTGTCGGGCCGTCAGGCGGGCTGCGTGGCGGCCGCGATGCGCTCGGCGCGCAGCGCCTCGTACCAGCGGTCGTCCGTCGGCGGCAGCGCGTTGACGTCGAGGGCCAGCTTCAGGAGCAGGTCCGCGATCTGCGGGTTCCGCGCCATCACCGGGCCGTGCATGTACGTGCCGAAGACGGTGTCGTTGTACGCGCCCTCGGTGCCGTCGCCCGTGCCGTTGCCGTTGCCGAACACGGTGCGCGCGAACGCCCGGGCGGTCGGCCCGAGATGGGTGACGCCCTGGTGGTTCTCGAACCCGGTGAGCTGGGGCAGGCCCAGCTGCGGGTCGATGTCCGCGAGCACGTCGCCGACGCAGCGGGCGCCCTCGCCGCGGACCGTGGTCACGTCGAGCAGGCCGAGGCCGGCCTGGCGCTCGCCGACGTCGTTGACGAACTCGTGGCCCAGGATCTGGTAGCCGGCGCACACCGAGAAGATGATCGCGCCGTTGGCCGCGGCCCGGCTCAGACCGCCGTCGCGGAGCAGCCGCTCGGCCGCGAGCCGCTGCGGCCGGTCCTCGCCGCCGCCGATCAGGTAGATGTCGCCGGAGGTCGGGACCGGCTGGTCGCTGCGCACGTCGAGGCGCTCGACGCTGAGACCGCGCTGCTGGGCGCGGCGCTCGACGACGAGGACGTTGCCCTGGTCGCCGTAGGTGCTGAGCAGGTCCGGGTAGACCCAGACCACACGCAGGCTGCTGTCACTCATGCTGCACGTCCTTCTGCGAGTCGTGTCGGGGTCAGTTGCCCACGCGGCGGCGGACGTCCTGGAAGGCGGTGTAGTTCGCGATCAGCTCGATCTGCCCGGGCGGGGCCACCGTGACGGCCTCGTCGAGCGTCTCGCACACCCGGAAGTCCACACCCGCGACCTCGAGCCGGACCGCGAGGTCCAGCTTGCGGTCACCGATCACCATGATCGGGTGGCCGGCGAGCCGGCCGTAGTCCACGTCCCACAGCCAGGAGGTGTCGGTGCCGTCGGCGCCGCGGGCGTTGACGGAGAGGATCACCGGCGTCGGCGGCTGGTCGATGAGGGAAAACGTTTCGAGCCAACCGGCCGGGTTCTTCGCGAGCAGCAGCCGCAGCTCCCGGCCCTGGAAGGTCACCACGTCGTAGCGGCCGGCGACGGCCTGCACCTGGTACATGCGCTCCAGGGCGACCTGCGGCGGCACCCCGAAGACCGCGGCGACCGCGGCGGAGGTGGCGGCGTTCGCCTTGTTGGCGCGGCCGGGCAGCTGGAGGTGGATCGGCCAGGCCGAACCGTGCGGGTCGAGCACGTGGTCGCCGTTGAGCGCCCAGCTCGGCGCGGGGCGGCGGAAGCCGCACTCGCCGCAGAACCAGTCGTCGCCCGGGCGCTGCAGCACGCCGCCGCAGGCGGGGCAGGACCAGGCGTCGTCCTTCCACTCCTGGCCGACGGCGACCCACACCACGTTGGGGGAGGAGGAGGCGGCCCAGACGATCAGCGGGTCGTCGGCGTTGGCGATGACGACGGCCTTGCTGCCGTTGAGGCCCTCGCGCCACTTCTCGGCCAGCATCCGCGTCTCGGCGGCCCGGTCGAGCTGGTCACGGGAGAGGTTGAGCAGGGCGATCGCCTTGGGAGTGGTGTCCCGGGCGACGCCGGCCAGGTACTTCTCGTCGACCTCGATCACGCCGTACTTCGCGTCCGAGCCGCCGGCGAGGGCGGAGGTGATGCCGGCCGGCATGTTGGCGCCCAGCGCGTTGGACACGACCGGACCGCTGGCCCGCAGGGCCTCGGCGATCAGCCGGGTCGTGGTGGTCTTGCCGTTGGTCGCCGACACGAGCACGACGTCCAGGTGCTGCGCGAGCGCGCCCAGCAGATCGGGGTCGAGCTTGAGCGCCACCCGGCCGCCGATCACCGATCCGCTGCCGCGCCCTGCCGCCCTCGACACGGCTGCGGCGGCCTTGCCCGCCGTCACGGCCAGCTTGGCGCGCGCGGACAGCGGCTCCGAGTTGCTGCCTGACATCGTCCTTGTTCCTCCTTGCGTCGGTCCGGGCTCAGCCTATCGAGATCCGGCCAGCAGCCCGAACCGCGGCACCGCCACCGGGGCATCCTGACCCCTGAACGTACCCTTGCGCCCATGCGAAACCGCCCGATCCCCGGCAGTTCCGGCCACGTCCGAGCGATGACCCTGCTCGGCGACCCCGTGCTGCACACCCCCTGCGAGACCGTCACCGACTTCGGCCCCGAGCTCGCCCGGCTTGTCGAGGACATGTTCGCGACGATGTACGCGGCCAACGGCGTGGGCCTCGCCGCGAACCAGGTGGGCACGGGGCTGCGGGTCTTCGTCTACGACTGCCCGGACGACGAGGACGTCCGGCACCTGGGCCACGTGGTGAACCCGCGCCTTGTCGAGGCGGACGGCGACGAGATCCGCGGCCCGGAGGGCTGTCTCTCCCTGCCGGGCCTCGAGGCGCCGACCCCGCGCCTCGACCGCGCGGTGGTCGAGGGCGTCCGCCTCGACGGCAGCCCGGTCCGTATCGAGGGCACGGGCTTCTTCGCCCGCTGCCTCCAGCACGAGTGCGACCACCTGGAGGGCCGGGTGTACGCGGACCACGTCACGGGGTGGGGACGACGGCGCCTGCTGCGGGCGATCCGCAAGGAGCCGTGGGGGAGCGGCGCGGCGGTACTGGAGGGCTGACCCGGGGGGCTCGGCCGGCCCCTCCGGACCCCGGGGCTGCCGGGCGTCTGTCGGCTGGGCCTCGGGGCTGCCGGGCGTCTGCCCGCTGTGTTCGGGGCTGCCGGGTGCCTGCCCCTCCGAGCCCCGGGAATGCAGGGCGCCTGCCCCGCCGAGCCCCGGGCCTGCCGGGCACCTGCCCGCCGAGCCCCGGGGTTGCCAGGCGCCTGCCCCGGCCTCGGGGTTGCCGCGTGCCTGCCCGCTGTGCCTAGGGGTTGTCGGGCGTCTGCCCGCCGTGCCTCTGGCCTTTGCCGGGCGTCTGCCCCTCCGGGCCCTCGGGGCTCCCAGACGCCTGCCCCGCCGAGCCCCGGGGCTGCCGGGCGCCTGCCCGCCGAGCCCCGGGCCCGCCGGGCACCTGCCCTCTCCGGACGACGGGGCTGCCGGGCGTCTGCCCCGCCGGACCCCCGGGGCTGCCGGGCGTCTACCCCTCCGAACCCGGGGCCTGCCGGGCGCCTGCCCGCCGAGCCCCGAGTCCCCGGAACCGCGACCGGGGAAAGCCCGTCCGGTCAGAAGCCCGGGCCGTCGGGGCGGTCCTGGGCCTGGGCCAGGCGGCCCCACAGGACGTCCGCGAGGGCGCGCACCAACTCCTGCCGTGAGCAGGGGCGTTCGCCCAGCCACCAGTCGCCCGCCGCGTGCATCATGCCGACGATGCCGTGGCCCCAGATGCGGGCCTGGGCCTCGCCGCCCGGGCCGAGGTCGATGCGCTCGGCGATGACCTGGCCCAGCTCCTCGCCCATGCGGCGCAGCAGCGGCGCGGAGTGCCGGCCGACGTCGAAGCCCTGCTCGGACTGGTGGGACTCCTCGGCCGGATGCATCAGGAAGCGGTACACCTGCGGCATCGCCTCGATGGAGGCCAGATACGTGTCGAGGGTCGACTCGACCCGCCGGCGCCGGTCCGCGGGTGCGTCGAGCGCTGCCCGCAGTGCCGAGAGCAGGGCGTCGGTGTGGCGGGTGGCGAGGGCCCGGTAGAGGCCGCCCTTGTCGCCGAAGTGGCGGTAGAGGATCGGCTTGGTGATCCCCGCCTCGGCGGCGATCGCGTTCATGGAGGCCTTGGGGCCGTCGCGGAGCACCACGCGGTCCGCCGCCTCCAGCAGTTCGCGGCGCCGCTGGTCGGTCGGCTTCTGCTGGTCGGTGGTGGCCCGGTGTGTGGTGTCCATAAGCGTGTCTCCCCGCCCGTACGAAATTCCTGAGGCTGTCGCAACGTAACACCCGGACGGCACCCGGTGCCGTCCGGCCGTCGTGCGCCGGTCGTGCGTCAGAAGCGTTCCGCTGCTGGTTGACAGCCCCTACCCACCGGTAACACACTGGTGTTACCGCAAGTAACACACCGCCGGAGGGAACCATGGCCGAGTTCACGCTCGAACTCAACGACGACCAGAAGCAGGTGCGCGACTGGCTCCACGGCTTCGCCGCCGATGTGATGCGCCCCGCGGCCGCCGAGTGGGACGAGCGTGAGGAGACCCCCTGGCCGATCATCCAGGAAGCCGCCAAGCTCGGAATCTACTCCCTCGACTTCTACGCCCAGCAGTTCTTCGACCCGACGGGTCTCGGCATCCCGATGGCCATGGAGGAGCTCTTCTGGGGCGACGCCGGCATCGCCCTCTCCATCGTCGGCACCGGTCTCGCCGCCGTCGGCGTCCTCGCCAACGGTACCGAGGAGCAGATCGGCACCTGGGTCCCGCAGATGTACGGTGACGCCGACGACGTCAAGGTCGCCGCCTTCTGCTCCTCCGAGCCCGACGCCGGATCCGACGTGGCCTCGATGCGCACCCGCGCCGTCTACGACGAGGCCAAGGACGAGTGGGTGATCAACGGCACGAAGACCTGGGCGACCAACGGCGGCATCGCGAACGTCCACGTCGTCGTCGCCGTCGTCGACCCCGAGCTCGGCTCCAAGGGCCATGCCTCCTTCATCGTGCCGCCGAACACGCCCGGCCTCTCCCAGGGCCAGAAGTTCCAGAAGCACGGCATCCGCGCCTCGCACACCGCCGAGGTCGTCCTGGAGAACGTCCGCGTCCCCGGTCACTGCCTCCTCGGCGGCAAGGAGAAGCTCGACGAGCGCCTCGCCCGCGCCCGCGAGCGCGCGAAGAACGGCGGCGAGCGGGTGAAGAACGCGGCCATGGCCACCTTCGAGGCCTCCCGCCCCGCCGTCGGCGCCATGGCCGTCGGCACCGCCCGCGCCGCGTACGAGGTCGCCCTCGACTACGCGAAGACCCGCGAGCAGTTCGGCCGCCCGATCATCGACAACCAGGGCGTCGCCTTCCAGCTCGCCGACATGCGCACCCAGATCGACGCGGCCCGGCTGCTGGTCTGGCGCGCCTCCTGGATGGCGACCGCCGGCAAGCCCTTCACCTCCGCCGAGGGCTCGATGTCCAAGCTGTACGCGAGCGAGGTCGCCAAGAAGGTCACCGCCCAGGCCATCCAGATCCTCGGCGGCAACGGCTACACCCGTGAGTACCCGGTGGAGCGGATGCACCGCGACGCGGCGATCTACACGATCTTCGAGGGCACCAGCGAGATCCAGCGCCTGGTGATCGCCCGCACCCTCTCCGGCATGCCGATCCGGTAGCGGGAGGTACCCGCAGGACGCGTATGACGTCGACGGCGATGAAATGCCCTCCCGGAAGTCCGGGAGGGCATTTCATCGCCGCCGAATCGTGCCGACAGCGTTTGCGCTACCGCGGGCAGCTCTCGGCCCGTCGGCGCAGTGCCGTGGGCGTGTGGCCGGTCCAGCGAAGTACCGCGCGGCGCAGGGCGCGGGCGTCGGCGTAGCCGTTCCGTTCGGCGATCACGCCGACGGGCAAGTCCGTGGCGCTGAGCAGGTGTGTGATGTCGGCACGGCGGATGGCCTCGACCTCAGCCGTCCAGGTCGTGCCGTGCTCGTCGAGGCGGCGCTGGAGCGTGCGTGGGCTGATGGCCAGGCGTGACGCCGTGGCGGCCAGCGTCGCGCCGTCGTCGCAGGCCGCGTTCTTGAGGGCGATGCGGAACAGGTCGAGCCAGCTGCGCAGGGGGATCGAGTCGGTGATCGTTTGCTCGGCGTGTCTTCGCAGCACGGCGGAGAGGCCCGGCTGGGCGTACGGCACGGTCTCCTGCAGGTCGCCGGCGTGGAAGGTGATGGAGCTGGCCGGGCGCTCGAAGTCGATGTCGCGGGTGCCGTAGAGGGCGTGCAGCGCGCCATGCTGACGGGGCGTCTGCGTGGCGAGGGCGACACGGACGGGGACGAGTTCCTTCCGCAGGGCGGTATTCAGCCGGTGACGTATGAGGCCGAGCGCGTAGGCGCGGACGGCCGAAGCGGCGTCGTCACTCAGGTCGGCGCCGCTCACATGACTGAGGGTGATCTCATGGCCGTCCTGGACGACGGACATGGACTCGGTTCCGGTATCCCCGATCGCGGCGAGGAACTCCGTGGCGTCGAGGAGGCCTTCGAGCGGGGTGGACGCCGAGGTGAACAGGTAGTCCCACACGCCTAGCCGGCCGAATATCGACTGCTCGGTCATCAGCTGGGCCACCTCGGTCCAAGGGGCCTTGTTGACCATCAGTTCCCAGAGGCGAATGTTCGTGGCCGCAGGCGTCCGGTATTGGTTCCCTTCCAAGTGCGTGGGATTCATGCCGAGCAGGCCGGCATAGCGGTCCCTGGCGATGCCCAGGAGGTCCGCGGCCCTGGCGTTGGTGCGGGTGAGGGCAGTGGAAATGGTCCCCAGATGCATTGGCGCTGACACGAGCGGCCACTTTAGGTCAACGATGCAGCCGGATTCCTCCAAGTCAACGATTTACCGCTGCTGTTGGCGCGAGATGTCCCCTGGGTGGCGCCTTCGGACCTGGGTTTGACGGTGCACAGACATCTAGCGTCCAGCTTGGTGCCGGGGTGGTGACGCAGTGGAGCGGAGATTCGGGGGTCAGGCGCGATTGCTGTCAGCGGCCGGCTCTTCGTCGCGCCCTGCCCCGCACGTGACCTGGACACGACTTCGCAGGGGAGAGATCTCGTAGTGAGTGAGCGTATGGATCTGCCGGACAGATGGGGCAGAGGGCCGAGACGGCTGCGCCGCGGTGCGCTGCCTCGGATAGCCCTGTCCCTGGCCGGTCTGATGACCTTGGAGGCCGCCGCCATCGTGGCCACCACAGGCCAGGCGGTGGCGCTGTCGTCGCAGGCGGAGGCCGCCGCACAGCAGCCGGTGTACGCGACGGAGGCCGCGGACCTGGCGTCCGCCCAGGTCGCGGCCCGGTTGTCCGGGAAGCGGGTGGAGGCCACGTCGCAGCGCACGGAGTCGTCGACGACGTGGGCGAATCCCGACGGCACGGTGACGACGGACAGCGCGTCGGGCCCGGTGCGCTTCCGTGACGGGGCGACGGGCCGGTGGCGGGACATCGACGTCCGACTGACGAAGCGGGACGGCGTGATCGCCGCCAAGGGGCACCCGCTGGGGCTGCGTCTCGCGGGGAAGACGCCGGCCGCGCAGGCGGCGAAGGTGCGTGCGTCGGGCGCGGCGGGCGAGCCGGGGACGGCGGAGGTTCCGCTGGTGACGCTGACCGCGGGCGAGGGCCGCGAGCTCGGCCTGTCGTGGCGGGGCGCGCTGCCGGAGCCCAAGCTGTCCGGTACCACGGCGCGGTACGAGGACGCGCTGACGGCGACGGACCTGGTCATCGAGTCGACCCGGACGGGCTTCGAACAGTTCCTGGAACTGAAGAATCGTTCCGCCGTCGAGGCGAACGGTGCGGTCACGCTGACGCTGAACGCCAGGGGCGTCAAGGCGCGGGCCAATGACGACCGTTCGGTGACGTTCGTCGACGCCAAGACGGGCAAGCAGGTCGGTCTGCTGCCGGCGCCGGTGATGTGGGACGCCTCCGTCGACCCGCGGTCCGGCGAGCACGGCCGCCGGGCGGACGTCGGCCTGAAGGTGACCCAGCGCGGCGACCGCGTCGACCTGACGCTGACGCCGGACGCCGACTTCCTGGCGGACCCGGCGACGAAGTACCCGGTCACCGTCGACCCCGCCGTCAACATCGGCTCCAGCTTCGACACGTTCGTGCAGCAGGGCTACACGACCGACATGTCGACGTCGACGGAGCTGAGGCTCGGCAACAACGGCTCGGGCCAGATCGCCCGTTCGTTCCTGCACTTCCCGATGGCGGGCATCTCGGGCAAGCAGGTCCTGAGCGCCAAGCTCAACCTGTTCAACTTCGCCTCCTGGTCCTGCTCGCCGAGCAACTGGGAGGTGTGGGACACCCCGCACGCCTCGACCGCCTCCCGGTGGACCAGCCAGCCCGGCTTCACGAACAAGTGGGCCACGTCCTCGGCGACGAAGGGCTTCTCGTCCTCGTGCGCCGACGGCTGGGTGAGCCAGGACATCAAGAACCTCGCCGTCGCCTGGGCCGCCAACGGCAACAGCAGCAACGCGATGGGCATCAAGGCCACCAACGAGAGCGACCCGAACTCGTGGAAGCGTTTCAACTCCGGCAACGCCGCTTCCCACACGCCGTACATCTCGGTCACGTACAACACGATCCCGGTCGCCGGGAACCCGATGACCGTCACCCCCGGCCGTACGAACGCGGGCAAGAACTGGACGACGTCGACGACGCCCGCCCTGTCGTACACCGCCAGTGACGCGGAGACCACCTTCCTGCGGCAGAAGTGGGAGGTGTGGGAGGGCACCACCAACCTGGAGGTGTACGACACCGGCACCGAGGACGCCGTCACGAACAAGACGGTGTCCCACACCGTCCCGGCCGGCAAGCTGGTCAACGGGCACACCTACTGGTACAAGGGCCGCATCTACGACGGCAGTTCCTGGTCGAACTGGACGCCGTCGGTGTACTTCACCGTCGACACCGGGAAGCCGGCCGCGAGCGCCGTCTCCTCCGCCGACTTCCCGGCCAACACCTGGTCCGGCACCCCGGACGCGACCAACACCTTCTCCGGCACCTTCACCTTCACCCCGCCGACCACCGACGTGGCCTCGGTCGAGTACAGACTGGACTCCGCCGCCACCTGGCAGTCCGCGGCCACCACGGGTGCCGCCGTCAGCAGGACGCTGACCTTCCCTGCGGGCAGGCACACCGTCACGGCGCGCACCGTGGACCCGGCGGGCAACATTTCCGCCCAGAGCACGTACGTGTTCTACGCGGGCTCGGGCGCGGCACTGCTGACCCCGGGGCAGGGCGAGCGTCCGGCCCGTCGAGTGGGCCTGTCGGCCGAGGGCCTGACGACCTACACCGGCGTGACGTACCAGTACCGCCGCGGTGAGACGGACACCTGGAAGAACGTGCCGGTGGCCGACGTGCGTCAGGGTGCAGGTACGGTCTCCGCCTGGCCCGTCACGGTGACGAACGGCAAGCCGGCCGGACTGACCTGGAACATCACCGACACCCTGCCCGAGGACGGCCCGATCGAGGTCCGCGCGGCCTTCACGGACGGTTCGACGACCGCGTACTCCCCGGTCAACGAGATCACCGTGGACCGCAACGCGGGCACTGCTCCGGAGACCGAGGAAGGACCGGGTTCGGTCAACCTTCTTACCGGCAACTACACCCTTTCGGCCACGGACGCCTCCCACTTCGGTCTCTCCGCGTCCCGCACGGCGTCCTCGCGACTGCCGGACGCCGGGGCCAAACAGGACGGACAGGCGGCCATCTTCGGTCCGCAGTGGACCTCCGGCACCAATGCCGCGAGCGACGACTCCACGTGGACCTTTCTGAAGAAGACCTCTGCGACGTCCGTGGCGCTGGTCGACCCAGAGGGCAGGCAGGTGGGCTTCACCGCCACCAGCGGCGGCGGCTGGAAGGCGGAACCCGGTGCCGAGGAGCTGGCGCTGACCGGCTCGCTGACCGGTTCCTTCAGCCTGAAGGACACCAACGGGGTGACCACCGCCTTCACCAAGACGGATGCGGCCGCCACTTCCTGGCAGTCGTCGTCCACCGTTGTCGAAGGCGTCGCGCAGTCGACCACCACGGTGATCTCCGAGGCGGTGACGGTCGACGGAAAGAAGCTGTCCCGCCCGAGGCTGGTCATCGCGCCGACGTCCGCCACCTCGGCCGCGGAGTGCTCGGCGAATCCCGGCACGAAGGGCTGCCGGGCGCTGGAGTACGTCTACGCCACGAGCTCCACGGCGACCGATGCCGCCTTCGGCGACGTGACCGGTCAGGTGAAGGAGGTGCGAGCCTGGTCCACCGAACCGGGCGCCGCGACGGCAACCGCCAGGACCGTCCAGAAGTACCTTTACGACGGATCCGGCCGCCTTCGGCAGACGTTCAACCCGCAGATCAGCCCCGCTCTGATCACCGCCTACGCCTACGACGAGGCCGGCCGGGTCACCACCCTGACCCCTCCCGGACAGCTGCCCTGGTCGTTCACCTACGGCAAGGCCGGCAACGCCGCCACCGCGGGCGACGGCATGCTGCTGAAGGTCAGCCGTTCCGGCCTGCAACAGGGAACCAAGGACGTCGAGTCCGGTACCGCGACGGTGAGCCTCGTCTACGACGTGCCGCTCACCGGCGACAAGGCGCCCTACAAGCTGGGACCGACGGACGTGCGGGCATGGGGGCAGACGGACGCGCCCACCGACGCCACGGCGGTATTTCCCCCTGACGCCGCGCCCGCAACACACGACGGTGCGGGCCTGGCCGCGGGTGACTACCGGCGTGCGTGGGTGACGTACACCAACGCGTCCGGGCGTGGCGTGAACACGGTCGCTCCCGGCGGGAACGTCACGACGACCGAGTACGACCGATTCGGGAACACCATCCGTGAGCTGACCGCCGGCAACCGGGCCCTTGCGCTGGGCGGCACCGCTGCCGACCAGGCGAGGCTCAACGACCTGGGCATCAGCGGCCTCACTGCCGAGGACCGTGCCCTTCTGCTCTCCACTCAGTCCGTCTACGACTCCAAGGGCACACGGAAACTGGAGGACCTGGGCCCGCTGCGTCGCATCACTTCGACCGGTGGCGGCGACTCGACCGTGGCCCGCTCCTGGACGGTCACCGAATACGACACAGGGCGCCCCGCCGGCGCGACGGTGGAGAACCAGGTCACCAAGGTCACCAGCGGTGCCCAGGCGCTCGGGTCCAGGACCATGACCGATGCGCGTGTGTCGCAGACCGACTACGACTGGACCAAGGGCCTTGCGACCAAGATGATCAAGGACCCTGCCGGTCTGGCGATCACCACCGCCACCGAGTACGACGCACAGGGCCGCGCCACGAAGCAGTTGTTGCCGGAAGCGAGCGGCACGGACGCAGCGACCCGCGTGACCACGTACTGGTCCGCATCCGGCACCGGTACGTGCCAGGGACGGCCGGAGTGGGCCGACCAGCTCTGTTCCACAGGCCCGGCGGGCACCATCACCGGCGGCGGTTCGAATCCGTCGGAGCGTCCGACCACCACCACCGAGTACGACTGGTGGGGCAACCCGGCCAAGCTCACCGACACCGCCAACGGCGTCACCCGCACCACCACCAACACCTACGACACCGCCGGCCGCCTCACCAAGAGCGCCATCACAGGCGGACTCGGCCAGGCCGTCCCGGAGACGACGACCGAGTACGACCCGACCACGGGTCAAGTCGTCAGGATGACGTCGCCGACGGGCGGCACGATCACCAAGGAGTACGACAAGCTCGGCCGCCAGATTTCCTACACCGACGCCAACGGAGGCATCACCCGGACCGAGTACGACCTGCTGAACCGTCCGGTCAGGACCACGGACAACGCCCCGTCCACCGTCACCTACACCTACGACACCAGCGCCGAGCCCCGTGGCCTGGTCACCTCCACCACGGACTCCGTCGCCGGAACCTTCGCCGCCGGCTACGACGCCGACGGTTCCGTCGCCACCGAGAAGCTGCCCGGCGGGTACACCCTCACCGTGACCGGGGACACCACCGGCGCGACCCGGTCCCGGGTCTACACCCGTGACAGCGACAAGCAGGTCGTCTACTCCGACACGGTCGAGGAATCCGTCCACGGCCAGGTCACCGAGCACGCCGGCTGGTCCGCGCAGGACTACACCTACGACGCCGCCGGTCGTCTGACCGGCGTCGACGACACCGTGGGTGACATCTGCACCAGCCGTACCTACGGCTTCGACAAGCGCACCAACCGCACCTCCCTCACCACCGCGGCCGGCACGGCGGGCGCCGCCTGCCCGACCACCGGGGGCACCACGGTCGCCTCGACGTACGACAGCGCCGACCGCCTGATCGGCGCCGGCCACGTCTACGACGCCTTCGGCCGTACCACCGCCACGCCGGGCAGCCAGGTCGCCTACTACGCCAACGACCTGGTCCACCAGCAGACCACCGGCAACCAGCGCCAGACCTGGAACCTGGATCCCGGATACCGGTTCGGCTCCTGGACCGTCGAGGAGAAGACGGACGGCGTCTGGACCAGGACCGCCGACAAGGTGAACCACTACGGCAACGACGGTGACAATCCCCGATGGATCACCGAGGACGTGAACGACGGCACCATCAGTCGTCACGTCAACTCGGCCACGGGCGACCTCGCCGCCGTCACGAGCGGCAGCGGCGGTACCGTCCTCCAGTTGACCAGTGTGCACGGAGACGTCGCTCTCCAGCTCCCGCTGGACCCCAACGATGCGCCCCTGGTCCTGGACAACGACGAGTACGGTGTCCCACGCTCCGGCCAGCCCGCCGTTCGCTATGACTGGCTCGGCGCGAAGCAGCGCTCCGGCGAGACCCTCAGCGGCCTGATCCTCATGGGGGTGCGCCTGTACAACCCGGACAGCGGGCGCTTCCTCTCCGAGGACCCGTTCTACGGGGGCAATGCCAACGCCTACGAGTACTGCTACGGAGATCCGGTCAACTGCACCGATCTGAGCGGACAGTGGTCCTACAGTACGTGGGGCTCGTTCTGGTCCCCCTACCGGCACATCAAGATCTACACCACGCGCAGCGAGGCCGGCTGGCTGGCCTTCACCGCGGGTGCCGTGGGGCAGTTCCTCGGCGTCGTCGCCAGTCACAGCATGTCGCCACATCTCAAGCTCGCCGTCAGAGCGGCGCGCTACTACGCCTGGTACATCGCCAGTGTGAGCGGATACGCATGGAAGCGGGGCAAGGGAGTCGTCATCTACACCTACGCCATTCTCTTCCCCTTCCCCCACGCCGCGATACCCACCGTCTGGCCCAGGGGAGGTTGGTAGTGAGCCCACGCGTGACGCGCCGGATCAAGTGAGCGCCACGCGACCGTAGTTCCTCTCCGCGCGTGGGGGTGGTCCCGATCGAGGCCACCCCCACTTCTCGTGCACCCCAGCGACGAAGAAGGCTCGGAAGCGGGCGTCTCAGGCCGCCTCGTACTCGTGGGCGTGACCACCCCTCCACTCGACCCATCGCGGGTCGTCCAGAAGGGCCTCTGCGTCGTCGAGTCCGGCGCGACGCAGGAATTCCACGACGTCCTCGTCGCTGTGCGCGAGGCCGAGGATCCGGTCGTCAAGCGCCGTGACACGCCGGCCGCCGGAGGGGCTGGGGCGGTGGACGACTATCGGGGCAGCCATGCCTCCAGGGTGCGTCGAGGCCGGCCGTCGGGCACGCCGAGCAAGTCCCCTCACTGTCGGTGACGGGTCGTGCCGTGCTGTCATCCGTCCGCGTCCGGCGACGCGAATACCGGCCCCGTCCGTTGGGCCCTTCCGCCGGCGCGCTGCGACCGACGGGCGGCGCCCATCCCGGCATCGGCGGGCGTGGCAGTCATGGCAGCGCCCGCTGATGAGCCCCCGCTCAGCCGACGTGCATCAGCGGGGACTCCGTCGCTTCTACCGCCGAGGGGGCCGAATCGAATGCACTGAGCCCGACCCGGAATCGCGGCCCCCGTCCTGCGGGCACGCCTGACCGCCGGACGGACGGGATCACACCACGCAGAACTCGTTGCCCTCCGGGTCCTGGAGCACCACCGCGTAGTAGTCCATCCCGTCCGGCTCGTCCATCGTGTACAGCACGGACGCGCCGAGCGCCGTCAGCCGGGCCACCTCGCCGTCCACCCGGGAGCGGCGCTCGGCGAGCGGTACCGCCCGGCCGCCGCCGACCTTCAGGTCCAGGTGAAGCCGGTTCTTGGCGGTCTTCGGCTCGGGAACCTGCTGGAACCAGACCCGCGGCCCGGTGCCCTTCGGGTCCACGATCGACTCGGGGAGCAGCCCGGCTTCGTCGCCCAGTTCCTCCTCGGGCACGCCGATCGCCCGCCAGTACGACTGCCAGTCCGCATGGCCCTCCGGCGGGGGCTCCGGCACGTACCGCAGGGCCTCCGCCCAGAAGGGCACGAGGCGCTGAGGCTCGGCGCAGTCGATCGTGACCTGGAGGATCATCTCGGGCCTGTCGGCGCTTCCGTCCGCGTTTTCATCCATGCGGCACAGCCTCCCAGACACCACTGACAACGGCCCTGCGGCGCCGGCCGGCGACGGCCCACGGCGGTCCGACGCGCCGCCTACCGGCCGGTCACCACGTGCGGCAGAATCGACCCGCCACCGACGCTCACAAGGGGGAACAGCACGATGGCGACGACCAACGCTCCGGCGGTACCCGAGCTCACCGGACTCCCGCTGCTCGGCTCGCTGCTCGACCTGAAGAACGACTCGCTCGGCACCTTCCTCAAGGCCCGGCGCGACCACGGTGACGTCGTCCGGATCACCGCCGGACCGCCCGGGTTCCGGGCCACCGTCCACTGCGTGTTCTCCGCCGAGGGCGCCCAGCAGGTGCTCGCCGGAGACGCCGCCAACTTCCGCAAGGACAACGCCTTCTACCAGGAGATCCGCGAGTCCTTCGGCAACGGCCTGCTGACCAGCCAGGACGGCGACTACCTGCGCCAGCGGCGGCTCGTCCAGCCGCTGTTCACCCGCCGCAGCGTCGACACCTACGCCTCCGCCGTCGCCGACGAGGTCACCCGGCTCACCGACGGCTGGCGCGCCGCGGGCGACGGCACCGTCGACGTCGTCCACGAGATGACCGGACTCGCGCTGCGCGCCGTCGCCCGCATCCTCTTCGGCACCGACGTCGACGCCGCCGTGGGCATCGTCGAGCGCTGCTTCCCGGTGCTCGGCGACTACGTCTCCCGGCGCGGCTACTCGCCGCGCAAGCCCCCGCGCTCCTGGCCCCTGCCCGACAACCGGCGGGCGGCCGTCGCGCACGAGGAGCTGTACGCCGTGTGCGACCGGATCATCGCCGAGCGGCGCGCGGCCGGCCCGGACGCCGCCCAGGGACGGGACCTGCTGACCCTCCTGGTGGCCGCGGGCGACGAGGACGGCGGCTTCGACCCCGCCGAACTGCGGGAGCAGGTACTGGTGTTCCTGCTCGCGGGGCACGAGACGACCGCCACCTCGCTCGGCTTCGCCCTCCACCTCCTCGCCCGCCACCCCGAGCAGCAGCGGCTGGCCCACGAGGAGCTGGACCGGGTCCTGGCCGGCCGCACGCCCGGCGCCGCCGACCTCGACGAGCTGCCGTACCTCACCCGCGTCCTCAAGGAGGCCATGCGGCTGTTCCCGGCGGCCCCGGCCATCGGGCGCCGGGCCGTCGAGGCCGTCGAGATCGGCGGGCACCTGATCCCGGCCGGCGCGGACGTGATCGTCTCCCCGTGGGTGACCCACCGCCACCCGCGCTACTGGGACGACCCGGAGCGCTTCGACCCGGACCGTTTCCTGCCCGAACGCGAGGCCGGGCGCCCGCGCTACGCGTACTTCCCCTTCGGCGGCGGGCCGCGCGCCTGCATCGGGCAGCACTTCTCGATGCTGGAGTCGGTGATCGCCCTGGCGATGATCCTCCAGGCCTACGAGCTGGAGGCGATCGACACCCAGGTGCCGCTCTCCTCGGCGATCACCCTCCAGGCCCTCGGCCCGGCCCGCTGCCGTCTGAAGGCCCGTACCGCCTGACGGGAGCCCGGTCACGGACGGGCCGCCACCAGCACGGTGGCGTACAGCTCCTCGTCCTCCAGGATCTCGGCCGTGAGGCCGTGCGCGGTGACCGCCGCCACGGCCAGGCCGGCCTGGCGCTCGCTGGTCTCCACCAGGAGCCGGCCACCCGGGGCCAGCCACCGCGCGGCCCCGGCCGCGACCCGGCGCAGCACGTCGAGACCGTCCGTGCCGCCGTCCAGGGCCACCAGGGGCTCGTGCTCGCGGGCCTCGGGCGGCAGCAGGGCCACGTCCTCGCTCGGCACGTACGGCACGTTCGCGACCAGCACCTCGATCCGGCCGCGCAGCGCGTCCGGCAGCGGCTCGAACAGGTCGCCCTCGTACACCCGGCCGCCGCGCGGCTCGATGTTGCGCCGGGCACAGCGCACCGCGGCCGGCTCGATGTCGGAGGCGTGCACCTCGACGTCCGGGACCGAGGCGAGCAGCACCGCGCCCGCCGCGCCGGAGCCGCAGCACAGGTCGACGCAGACGGCGCCCGGGCGGGCCAGGGCGACCGCCCGGCCGACCAGGAACTCGGTACGCCGCCGGGGCACGAACACCCCGCCGTCGACCTCGATCCGCAGCCCGGCGAACTCCGCCCAGCCCACGACGTGTTCCAGCGGCAGTCCGGCGGCGCGCCGCTCCACCATCGCGTCGAGCTCGGCCGGACCGGACGCGGCCGCCCGCAGCAGCTCCGCCTCCTCCTCGGCGAAGACGCAGCCCGCGGCCCGCAGCCGGGCCACCAGGGCCTGCCCCGCCGGCTCAGGCAAGCTGGGCCTCGATCGCCGCGACGAGCTCCGGTGCCTGCGGCTCGGTGCGCGGGCGGAACCGGGTGACCACGCCGTCCCGGCCGATGAGGAACTTCTCGAAGTTCCACTGCACGTCGCCGGCCTCGCCGTCGGCGTCCGCGACCCGGGTCAGCTCCGCGTACAGCGGGTGCCGGCCGGAGCCGTTGACGTCCGCCTTCTCCAGGAGCGGGAAGGACACGCCGTACGTCGTCGAGCAGAAGGTACGGATCTCCTCCGCGCTGCCCGGCTCCTGGCCCGCGAACTGGTTGCAGGGCACCCCGAGCACCGTGAAGCCGCGCTCGCCGTACTCCTTCTGCAGCTGCTCCAGGCCCTCGTACTGCGGAGTGAGACCGCACTTCGAGGCCACGTTCACGACCAGGACGGCCCGGTCGCGGAAGTCGGCGAGCGAGAGCGGCTCGCCGGCCAGGGTCGTCAGCGGGATCTCGTACAAACTCATGGGAAAAGGTCCTGTCACACGTTGTCACACCGATGGGGTTTGATCTCAGCATGGGAGACGAACCATTGGCAATCGACATCGGTTCCGGGGGCCCGGCCGACGGCGACGGCCCGCGCCGCGTGTGGTGCCGGCTGTGCGGGCGCCCGCTCACCGGCACCGCGTCCCGGCGCACCGGCCTCGGCCCCTCGTGCGACGCGAAGCTCCACCCGCCGGGCCCGGACATCCGCACCCGCCGCCACGAGGTCGAGCAGGACCCGCTGCCCGGCACCTAGGCCGGGGCCGGCTACAGCTTGCGGAAGAGGCCCTCCTGGACGACCGACACGAGCAGCCGGCCCTCGCGGTCGTAGATCCGGCCGCGGGCCAGGCCGCGCCCGCCGGTCGCGATCGGCGACTCCTGGTCGTACAGGAACCACTCGTCCGCCCGGAAGGGCCGGTGGAACCACATCGCGTGGTCCAGGGACGCCATGTCGAAGCCGCGCGGGCCCCACAGCGGCTCGACGGGGATCCGGACGGCGTCGAGCAGCGTCATGTCCGAGGCGTAGGTGAGGGCACAGGTGTGCACCAGCGGGTCGTCGCCCAGCGGCCCGACCGCCCGCATCCACACCGCGCTGCGCGGGTCCGCGTCCGTGACCTCCTCCTTCGTCCAGCGCAGCCGGTCCACGTAGCGGATGTCGAAGGGCTGGCGGCGGGCCATCCGCTCCAGCGCCTCCGGCAGCGCGCCCAGGTGGTCGCGGATCTCGTCCGCGAGGTTCGGCAGGCTGTCCGGGTCCGTGAGGTGCCGCGGCGGCAGCTGGTGCTCGAACGCGCCCTCCTCGGGCAGGTGGAAGGAGGCCGTCAGATTGAAGATCGTCCGGCCCTCCTGGACCGCCGTGACCCGCCGGGTGGTGAAGGAACGCCCGTCGCGCACCCGCTCCACCTGGTAGACGATCGGCACGCCCGGGCGGCCGGGCCGCAGGAAGTAGGCGTGCAGCGAGTGCACCGGGCGCTCGTCGTCCACGGTCCGGCCGGCGGCCACCAGGGCCTGCCCCGCGACCTGCCCGCCGAAGACCCGCTGGAGCGACTCCTGCGGGCTGCGGCCGCGGAAGATGTTCACCTCGATCCGTTCCAGGTCGAGCAGGTCCACGAGTCTCTCGGCGGGGTTGGTCACGTCCGTACTCCGTTCGCAGGTCCGCAGAGTCTGCGGAGGGTCTACAGCTGTCCGACCGACGTCACGCGGACGACCGCGCGGCCCTCCTCGTCCGAGGCCGCCAGGTCCACCTCCGCGCTGATGCCCCAGTCATGGTCGCCGTTCGGGTCGGCGAAGGTCTGCCGGACGCGCCAGAGGCCGTGCTCGGGGTCCTCCTCGATGGACAGCAGCTTGGGGCCGCGCGCGTCGGGGCCGGTGCCGAGGTCGTCGTACTCGTCCCAGTACGCGTCCATCGCCTCGCCCCACGCGTCCGCGTCCCAGCCGGACTCCGCGTCGAGCTCGCCCAGCTCGTCGACGTTGTCCAGGGCCGCCAGCTCCACCCGGCGGAACATCGCGTTGCGCACCAGGACCCGGAACGCGCGGGCGTTCGCCGTGACCGGCTTGACCTGGTCGGCCTGCTCCTGCGCCTCCTCGGCGGTCTGGATCTCCGGGTTCGCCAGCTGCTCCCACTCGTCGAGCAGCGAGGAGTCGACCTGCCGCACCATCTCGCCGAGCCAGGCGATCAGGTCCTCCAGGTCCTCCGTCTTCAGGTCGTCCGGGATGGTGTGGTCGAGCGCCTTGTACGCGCTCGCGAGGTAGCGCAGCACGATGCCCTCGGTCCGCGCCAGCTCGTAGAAGGAGGTGAACTCCGTGAAGGACAGCGCCCGTTCGTACATGTCGCGGATGACCGACTTGGGCGAGACCGGGTGGTCGCCGACCCACGGGTGGGACTTCCGGTAGACGTTGTACGCGTGCCACAGCAGCTCTTCGAGCGGCTTCGGGTACGAGATCTCCTGGAGCCGCTCCATCCGCTCCTCGTACTCGACCCCGTCGGCCTTCATCGCGCCGACCGCCTCGCCGCGCGCCTTGTTCTGCTGGGCGGCCAGGATCTGCCGCGGGTCGTCGAGGGTGGACTCCACCACCGACACCATGTCCAGCGCGTACGACGGCGACTCCGGGTCGAGCAGGTCGAAGGCGGCGAGCGCGAAGGTCGACAGCGGCTGGTTGAGCGCGAAGTCCTGCTGGAGGTCGACCGTCAGGCGGATGGTGCGGCCCTCGGCGTCCGGGGTGTCCAGCTGCTCCACCACGCCCCCGTCGAGCAGCGAGCGGTAGATCGCGATGGCCCGGCGGATGTGGCGCAGCTGGTTCTTGCGCGGCTCGTGGTTGTCCTCCAGGAGCTTGCGCATCGCGTCGAAGGCGTTGCCGGGCCGGGCGATCACCGACAGGAGCATCGTGTGGGTGACCCGGAAGCGGGAGGTCAGCGGCTCCGGCTCGGAGGCGATCAACTTCTCGAAGCTGTTCTCGGTCCAGCCGACGAAGCCCTCGGGGGCCTTCTTGCGGACCACCTTGCGGCGCTTCTTCGGGTCGTCGCCGGCCTTGGCGAGCGCCTTCTCGTTCTCGATGACGTGCTCGGGTGCCTGCGCCACGACGAGACCGGCGGTGTCGAAACCGGCCCGGCCCGCCCGGCCGGCGATCTGGTGGAACTCCCGGGCCCGCAGCGTGCGCACCCGGTTGCCGTCGTACTTGGTCAGGGCGGTGAACAGCACCGTGCGGATGGGCACGTTGACGCCGACGCCGAGGGTGTCGGTGCCGCAGATGACCTTCAGCAGACCCGCCTGCGCCAGCTTCTCCACCAGGCGCCGGTACTTCGGCAGCATGCCCGCGTGGTGCACGCCGATGCCGTGCCGGACATAACGCGAGAGGTTCTTGCCGAACTTCGTGGTGAAGCGGAAGTTGCCGATCATCTCGGCGATGGCGTCCTTCTCCTCGCGCGAGCACATGTTGATGCTCATCAGCGACTGCGCCCGCTCCACGGCCTGCGCCTGGGTGAAGTGGACGATGTAGACGGGCGCCTGCTTCGTCTCCAGGAGTTCGGTGAGGGTGTCGGTGATCGGCGTGAGCCGGTACTCGTACGACAGCGGGACCGGCCGGGTCGCCGAGCGGACCACGGCGGTCGGCCGGCCGGTGCGCCGGGTCAGGTCCTGCTCGAACATCGACACGTCGCCGAGGGTCGCCGACATGAGCACGAACTGGGCCTGCGGGAGCTCCAGGATCGGGATCTGCCAGGCCCAGCCGCGGTCCTGCTCCGCGTAGAAGTGGAACTCGTCCATCACGACCTGGCCGATGTCGGCGTCCTTGCCGTCGCGCAGCGCGATCGAGGCCAGCACCTCGGCGGTGCAGCAGATGACCGGCGCGTCCGCGTTCACGGAGGCGTCGCCGGTGAGCATGCCGACGTTCTCGGTGCCGAAGATCTTGCACAGGTCGAAGAACTTCTCCGACACCAGCGCCTTGATCGGCGCCGTGTAGAACGTGACCTGGTCATTGGCCAGCGCCGTGAAATGCGCACCCGCCGCGACCAGCGACTTTCCGGAGCCCGTGGGCGTGGAAAGGATCACGTTGGCCCCGGAGACCACCTCGATCAGCGCCTCTTCCTGGGCCGGGTAGAGCGTGATGCCCCGGTCCTCCGCCCATGAGGAGAAGGCCTCGAAGAGGGCATCGGGGTCGGCGGTCGGCGGCAGCTGATCGATAAGGGTCACGCCCCCATCTTGCCTGGATTCCGCACGGATGAGGGAACCGGCCACCGGATCGAAGATCACGGACGATAGGCTGGCCCGTCGACCGGCCGCGCGGCCGGCGCACGACCGGGCGTCAACTGGACGCCGGCGCGCGAGGAATGGGGCGGGGAACGACCATGATGGGACCGGCGCACTCGCTGTCCGGAGCGGCGGCCTGGCTGGGCGTCGGAGCCGCGGCCGCGGCCTTCGACCACCCGATGCCGTGGCCGGTTCTGGTCGTCGGCGCGCTCATCTGCGCCGGTGCGGCCCTCGCACCCGACCTCGACCACAAGGCGGCGACCATCTCGCGGGCCTTCGGGCCGGTGTCGCGGGTTCTGTGCGAGATCGTCGACAAGCTGTCGTACGCCGTCTACAAGGCGACCCGCTCCTCCGCCGACCCGCGCAGGTCCGGCGGCCACCGCACGCTGACCCACACCTGGGTGTGGGCGGTCCTGATCGGCGCCGGCGCCTCGGTCGCCGCGGTGACCGGCGGGCGCTGGGCGGTCCTGGCGATCCTCTTCGTCCACCTCGTCCTCGCGGTCGAGGGCCTGCTCTGGCGGGCGGCGCGGATGTCCAGCGACGTCCTCGTGTGGCTGCTCGGCGCGACCAGCGCCTGGATCCTCGCCGGCGTCCTGGACCAGCCGGGCAACGGCGCCGGCTGGCTCTTCACCGGCCCCGGCCAGGAGTACCTGTGGCTCGGCCTGCCGATCGTGCTCGGCGCCCTGGTCCACGACATCGGCGACGCCCTGACCGTCTCCGGCTGCCCGATCCTCTGGCCCATCCCCGTGGGCCGCAAGCGCTGGTACCCGATCGGCCCGCCGAAGGGCATGCGCTTCCGGGCGGGCAGCTGGGTCGAGCTGAAGGTGCTGATGCCGGCGTTCATGCTGCTCGGCGGCGTGGGCGGCGCTTCGGCACTGGGCTTCCTCTAGCCTGTCCGGCGGATCAGGACCGGAGGCCCTAGGGGGCTCGCCGATCGGCCCGGGCCGCGCGGTCGGCAGGGCCGGGACGACATCGGCGCCGGCGCCGACCGTGGCCCAGCCGCCGTTCGGGCGTCGCCGCCCCGGGCCAGTCGACGAGGCACCTTCCAGGGGTCGCGCGCGAGCGGCGGTGGCGCCGGCAGCACCGCTGCACCCCCGGCGACCGGGCCCGCGGCGAGGTGCCGTGCCGGACGCCGCGGACCCGGCCAGGATCCGGTAGGGACGGCCTAGCCGTGCCAGGACCGCCACAGGGCCGCGTACGCGCCGTCCGCCGCCACCAGTTCCTCGTGGCTGCCCAGCTCGCTGATCCGGCCGCCCTCCACCACCGCGATCAGGTCCGCGTCGTGCGCCGTGTGGAGGCGGTGCGCGATCGCGACGACCGTGCGGCCCTCCAGGACCCGGGCCAGCGAGCGCTCCAGGTGACGGGCCGCGCGCGGGTCGAGGAGCGAGGTCGCCTCGTCCAGGACCAGCGTGTGCGGGTCCGCGAGGACGAGCCGGGCGAGGGCCACCTGCTGGGCCTGGGCCGGGGTGAGCGCCAGGCCGCCCGAGCCGACCTCGGTGTCCAGGCCCTCCTCGACGGTCCGCGCCCAGCCGTCCGCGTCGACCGCGGCGAGCGCCTCCCACAGCTCGTCGTCCCCGGCGCCCGCCCGGGCGAGCAGCAGGTTGTCGCGGAGCGTGCCCACGAAGACGTGGTGCTCCTGGTTGACCAGGGCCACGTGCTCACGGACCCGCTCGGCCGGCATCCGCGCCAGCTCCGCCGCACCGAGGGTGACCGCGCCGGAACGCGGGGCGTAGATCCCCGCGAGCAGCCGGCCGAGCGTGGACTTCCCGGCCCCGGACGGCCCGACCAGGGCGAGGCGGGTGCCCGGGGCTACGTCCATCGACACCCGGTGCAGCACGTCCACGCCCTCCCGGTAGCCGAAGCGGACCTCCTCGGCCCGCACCGCGCGGCCCTCGGGCCGCAGCTCCGGGTCACCCGCCTCCGGCTCGATGTCCCGGACGCCGACGAGCCGGGCCAGGGACACCTGGGCCACCTGGAGCTCGTCGTACCAGCGCAGGACGATCCCGATCGGGTCGACCAGCATCTGCGCGAGCAGCGCGCCCGTGGTCAGCTGCCCCACGTCCATCCAGCCCCGGAAGACGAACAGGCCGCCGACCACCAGCACCGAGGTGATCACCAGGGTGTGGGTGAGCGTGACGACCGGGAAGAGCACCGAGCGCAGGAACAACGTGTAGCGTTCCCAGCGGGTCCATTCCCGGACCCGCCGGTCCGACAGCTCGACCCGCCGCCCGCCCAGGCGGTGCGCCTCGACCGTACGGCCCGCGTCCACGGTCTCCGCCAGCGCCGCGGCCACGGCCGCGTAGCCGGCGGCCTCCGAGCGGTACGCGGACGGCGCCCGGCGGAAGTACCAGCGCGCGCCGACGATCAACAGCGGCGCGGCGAAGAGCAGCGCGGCCGCCAGCGGCGGCGCGGTCACCGCGATGCCGCCGACGAGCAGCCCCGCCCACACCACGCCGATGACGAGCTGCGGCACGGCCTCGCGCATGGCCTCGGCCAGCCGGTCGACGTCCGTGGTGATCCGGGACAGCAGGTCGCCCGTCCCGGCCCGCTCCAGGACGCCCGGCGGCAGGGCCACCGACCGCACGAGGAAGTCCTCGCGCAGATCGGCCAGCATCTCCTCGCCGAGCATCGCGCCGCGCAGCCGGACCAGGCGCGTGAAGACCGTCTGGACCAGCAGGGCCACCGCGAACAGGGCGGCCGTGCGCTCCAGGTGGAGCTCCCGGGCGCCCGCCGTGAGGTCGTCGACGACCGAGCCGAGCAGATAGGGCCCGGCCATCGACGCGGTCACGGCGATCCCGTTGACGGCGACGAGCGCCGCGAACGCGCCCCGGTGACGGCGCAACAGCTCCCTGACGTACGTCCGCACCGTCGACGCCGTGCCGACCGGGAGGGTGGTCGCCGACTGCGGTGCGGCCGGGTCGTACTCCGGCGGGGCCACGCCGATCATGCCGATTCTCCTTCGAGTTCCTCGGTCGCCTCGAGTTCCCGCAGTTCGTCGTCCAGGGCCGCGCCGGCGAGCTCCTCGTCCGTCTCGCGCGTGACCACGGCCCGGTAGCGGGGCTCCCGGGCCAGCAGCTCGCGATGGGTGCCGGTCGCGACGGCCGTGCCGCCGTCGACCAGGACCACCCGGTCGGCGAGGTCCAGGAGCAGCGGCGAGGAGGCCAGGACGACGGTCGTCCGGCCGGCCCGCAGCCGCTTGATCCCGGCCGCGACGCGGGACTCGGTGTGCGAGTCGACCGCCGAGGTCGGCTCGTCGAGGACGAGCACCTCCGGGTCGGCGACCAGCGAACGGGCCAGCGCGAGCCGCTGCCGCTGACCGCCGGAGAGCGACCGGCCGCGCTCGGTGATCCGGGTCCGCATCGGGCCGCCTCCGGTGTCCACGGACGCCTGTGCGAGGGCGTCGAGCACGTCGCCGCACTGGGCCGCGTCCAGCGCGTCGGCCGCCGCGACCTTGCCGGAGGACGGCACGTCGAGCAGCTCCCGCAGGGTGCCCGAGAGCAGCACCGGATCCTTGTCCTGGACGAGGACCGCGGTACGGGCCGTGTCGAGCGCCAGCCCGTCGAGCGGGACGCCGCCGAGCAGCACGGAGGCGTGCTCCTCGCCCGGCTCCGCCGGGTGGCCGCCGAGCCGGTCCGCGAGCCGGCCGGCCGCGTCCGGGTCGCCGCAGACCACCGCCGTGAGTCCGCCGGCGGGGGCCCGCACCCCGGTCACCGGGTCGTACAGGTCACCGCTCGGCACCTCCTCGCCGGCCCCGGCCCCCGTCCCCGTCCCCGTCCCCGCCCCGGCCCCGGCCGCGGGCGTGGCCGTACGCGACAGGGCGAGCACCCGCGCGGCGCGCCGCGCGGACGGCCGCGAGAACGAGTACGCCATGGCGATCTCCTCGAACGTGCGCAGCGGGTGGTGGGTCAGCGCCACCGCGCCGTACACCGTGACGAGTTCGCCGATGCCGATCCGCCCGTCGAGGGCGAGCCGCGCGCCGTGGACGACGACGCCGACGAGCAGCAGGCCGGGCAGCAGCACCTGGATCGCGGCGATCAGCGCCCACATCCGGGCGCTGCGCACCGCCGCCCGGCGCACCTCCTGGGAGGCCGACCGGTAGCGGCGGAGGAACAGCTCCTCGCCGCCGATGCCGCGCAGCACCCGCAGACCGGCGACGGTGTCGGAGGCCAGCTCGGTGGCCCGGCCGGCCTTCTCGCGCTGCTCGTCGGCCCGGCGGGTGGCGCGGGGGAGCAGCGGCAGCGCGGCGAGCGCGAGGACCGGGACGCCGAGGGCCACGACCAGGCCGAGGTCCGGCTCGTACAGCACCAGACCCACGCAGACGATCACCAGCGCGATCGCGGACGACGCGAACCGCGAGGCCGCCTCGACGAACCAGCCGATCTTCTCCACGTCGGACGTGGACACGGCGACGACCTCGCCCGCCGCGACCCGGCGGGTCAGCACCGAGCCGAGCTCGGCGGTCTTGCGCGACAGGAGCTGCTGGACGCGCGCGGCGGCCGTGATCCAGTTGGTGACGGCCACCCGATGGACCATCATGTCGCCGGCCGCGATGGCCAGGCCGAAGGCGACGAGCAGCCCGATGCCCAGGCCGAGCCGGCCGCCGTCGCGGTCCACGACCGCCTGCACGGCGACGCCGACACCGAGCGGAAGACCGGCGATGCCGAGCTGCAGGAGCAGGCCCCACAGCAGACACCTCACCTGCCCGCCCAACTGTTTCCGGCCGAGCCAGAGGAGGAACCGGGAGCCCGAGCGGACGTCCGGCATTCCCGGGTCGGCATACGGTAGATCGCGAATCTGCATGACGTTCCCAGCGCTTTCGACCGATGCCGTGGACCGGTCACGTGACGTCCCGAACCGCTCAAGGCTCGCTCCGCCCGCCCACCGTCGGCAACCGATTTTCCGGCAACCGGGAACACATCAGGCCAAGCCGGACCCCGCCCTCTGGACCGCGTCCCGAGGCCCGCGCTTCACTCACGACCCATGAGACAACGGAAGATCATGAGCATGATCAGCGGCCTCACCCTGGCCGCCGGAGTGCTGCTCGCCGCCCCCGCGGCCCGCGCGGACGAGGCCCCGACCCCGCCGGCCGAGTTCACCACCGACTGGCACGACCCGGTCACCGCCGCGCCGCCGGTCGACACCCCCGGCACCCGCAGCTGCGAAATCACCCTCGCCGCCGCCCAGTTCCGCGACTTCACGCCGTACAAGGGGAGTTACGCCCCGCCGAAGGAATGCGGCACCCGCTGGAACAAGGTGGTCCTGCGCCTGGAAGGCACGGTGAAGGGCCGTCAGTACGACCGCCTCGGCTACCTCACCGTCGGCGGCGTCGAGATCCTCCGCACCTCCACGCCCGAACCCTCGCCCGACGGCATCGCCTGGTCCGTCGAGAAGGACGTCACCCGCTACCGCGACACCCTCAGCCGCCCGCAGCCCGTCGAGATGCTCATCGGCAACGTCGTCAACGAGACCTACACCGGCGTCCTCGACGTCCGTGTCACCCTGACCTTCCACACCGCCCAGGGCACCGTGCGCCCGGCCGCCGGCACCCCCGACCGCGTCCTGCCGCTGACCGACGGCACGCTCACCACCCCGCGCAACACCGAGCGGATCCTCGCCGAGGTGTACGCCACCGGATCCGGCGGCGGCTGCGAGGAGTTCTGGTACCTCACCGTCCCCGACGCCGCGCCCTACTCCTGCAAGGCCACCGACGGCCCGTACCGGGAGGTGCAGATCTCCGTCGACGGGAAGCTCGCCGGCATCGCGGCACCCTTCCCGCACGTCTGGACCGGCGGCTGGTCCAACCCCTTCCTCTGGTACGTGACCCCCGCCCCGCGCGCCTTCGACGTCCAGCCGATCGTCTACGACCTCACGCCCTTCGCGGCGCGGCTCAACGACGGCCGGGCCCACCGCGTCGACGTCTCCGTGGCCGGTGTCCCCGCCGGGCAGTCCGGCTGGAGCGTCCCCACCAACGTGCTGCTCTGGCAGGACGAGGGCCGGGCCGTCGTCACCGGCGCCCTCGACCGCCACGAGGCCGGTACCCCGCGCAACTCGGCGGTGTACACGGCCGGTTCGCCCGACCGCCTGGAGACCACCGGCGGGCACACCCTGACCGTCGCCGGACACCTCGACACCTCGCACGGCCGGGTCACCACCACCGTCACCCGCACCGTCGGCCACGGCTCCACACACCGCTGGGGCGCCGACGAGAACCCGGACGCGCTCACCGCGCACTGGACCGACGACGAGACGGTGACCGTCGGCCGGACCGCCACCCGCACCCACCGTGCCTACGCCATGGACGGCGAGATCACCGTCGGGGCCGACAACCGGCTGCGGACGGTGCTGACCGTCGGCGACCGCGCCTCCGTCGACGTGGTCCGGGACGGGAAGCGGCTGTCCTGGTCCCGGCTCGACGACACGTACACCGGCGACGCCGCCTTCACCCTCGGCGTCCCGCGCGAGCAGCGGCACGCGGTCGGCACCAGCGCCGAGCGCTACCGCCGGTACGGCTCCGACGGCTGCTACGACCGCTCCCTGAAGACCGTCCAGGGCCCCGTGGTGGCGGCCCTGGGGCGCGGCTGCCCCGCGCGCGTACACGGCGGGGGCGGGCCGCGGGGAAGCGGGGGCCGCCCCCGGACGCCTCCTGCGGCCGTCAGACCGGCCTGACCGAGTCAACGCCGGAGCGGGCCCCGCGCCACTCACCGCGCGTGAAGTCCGGGATCGGCTGCGGGGCGCCGCCGGCCTTGATCGAGGCGTGGCTCAGCGGTACCGGGGACGTCCAGGTCGCCGCGTCGTACACGTCGAAGTCCGGCACGAGGCCGAGCCGTAGGCACTGCGTCAGGCGGAACACCATGATGTAGTCCATGCCGCCGTGACCGCCCGGCGGGTTGGCGTGCTCCTTCCACAGCCAGTGGTCGAAGTCGGCGGCGTACGCGCCGAAGTCGCCCCACTGGTGGCCCTTGTGGTCCGGCTCCAGATAGATCCGCGCCGGGTAGTCCTCGAACACGCCCTTGGTGCCGCCGAGGCTGTTGATCCGGCTGTACGGGTGCGGGGTCGACACGTCGTGCTCCAGCCGGATGACCCGGCCCTTCGCCGTCCGGACCAGACTGATCGTCCGGTCGCTCTCGATGTACGACTCCTTCCAGCTGGGATCGTTCTTCGGGATGTTCGCCGCCCGGTACTCGGCGAGTCCGAGGGCCGGCGTGCCGACGCTGCTGATGCTGACCACCCGGTCGCCCCGGTTGACGTCCATGTAGTTGGCGACCGGGCCGAAGCCGTGGTTCGGGTAGAGGTCACCGCGCAGCCGGGTGTGCCAGAGCCGGCGCCAGGGGCCCTCGTAGTAGGTCGGCGAGAACATCAGCTCGCGCAGGTCGTGGTTGTACGCCCCCGCGCCGTGCAGGAGTTCACCGAACTTCCCCGCGTGCGCCATGCGCAGCACCCGCATCTCGTTGCGCCCGTAGCAGCAGTTCTCCAGCTGCATGCAGTGGCGACGGGTCTGCTCCGAGAGGTCGACCAGCTCCCACAGGTGATCGAGGCGCAGCGCGACCGGACACTCGACGCCGACGTGCTTGCCGTGCAGCATGGCCTGCTTCGCCTGCTCGAAGTGCAGGTCCCAGGGCGTGGCCACGTGGACGAAGTCGACGTCCGCGCGCTGGTACAGCTGCAGGTAGTCCTCCTCGCCGCCGGCGTAGACGGCGGGTGCGGGCTGCCCGGCGGCGACCACCTTGGCCGCCGCCCGTTCCGCCTTCGCCCGCACCGGGTCGCACACCGCGACCACCCGGACGTCCGGCAGGGCCAGATAGAGGTCGATCATGCTGCCGCCGCGGTTGCCGAGGCCGACGAGGGCGACCCGGACCGTGGAGCGCGGCTCGAAGGGGACACCGGCCATCGTGGCGCCCCGGCGCGGCGGAGTCGGGGAGGTCTGCTCGGACGGCTGCGCCGCCTCGGCGGGGCCCGTGCCCAAGGCGCCGAGCCCGAGCCCGGCGCCGGCGGCACCCGTGGTCCTGAGGACGGAGCGACGGCTGGGGCGCGGGGGAGTGCTGTCGTTCATGGAACCTCCGATTGCCGTGAGTGCAAAGTGGGTTCATGAATCCCGCACAGGACCTTGGCCGCTGATGCTCCTGTTGCGCAAGGGTGCCGTTTGGACTTGTGGACAGCGGTGCTTGGACTCCTGGAGCCGAGCGCTCCGATTACGGGCGGGTCGCGTGCTCCAGCGCGATCAGCGCCGAGTAGTAGGTACGGCCGGTGGCCCGGTCCATGCCGACCTCGCACATGCGGTTGGCCGAAAGGTGCGCGTCGAAGGGCCGGGCGGTGACCTCCGCCGCCTCGCGCGCCGTGGCGGAGGCGGTCAGCTCGGGATGGAGCATGCCGCGGTCGCCCGCGAAGGCGCAGCAGCCCGCGTCGACGGGGACGACGACCTCCTCGGCGCAGGCCCCGGCGAGCGCGGTCAGCCGGTCCTCGTCGCCCAGGTGCCGCATGGAACAGGTCGGATGGACCACCGCCGAACCGACCCGGTGCCGTACGTCGAGCCGCGGCAGCAGCTCGTCCGCGGCCCACACGAGGGAGTCCACGACCGTGAGTTCCGCGTGCAGCTCCCGGTTGTCGTCGGTGAGGTACGGCACCACCTCGCGCGCGATGCCCAGCGTGCAGGAGGAGGCGTCGACCACCAGGGGCAGCCGGCCGCCGGCCGTCCAGCCCCAGGCCGCCTCGACGATCCGGTTGGCCATCACCTCGTTGCCGCGCCGGTAGCCCTTGGAGTGCCAGATCGTCGCGCAGCAGGTGCCCGCCACGTCGTCCGGGATCCACACCGGCCGCCCCGCCCGGGCCGACAGCGCCACCACCGCCTCCGGCAGCGACGGTCCCTCGAGGCCGTCCGGACTGCCGAAGATCCGGTTCACACAGGCCGGGTAGTAGACGGCCGCCGCGGCCGGCCGGTGGGTGCGCGGCAGTCCCCGGGCCGCCGCGCCCGGGATCTCGGGCAGCCACTCCGGTACGAGACCGGGCCGCACGGCCTTGCGCGCCAGACCGGTCGCCGACTCCAGGAAACGGTCGCCGAGCCGGGCGGCCGCGGCCACCGCGAGCCGCGCCGAGGCCTCCACCGCGCGGAAGTGCCGCGCGGCGAGCGTCGCGGCCCGCTCCTCGCGCGGGGAGTGCCTCCTGTGCCGGAACTCCTTCATCATCGCGCCCGTGTCGATGCCGACCGGGCAGGCCAGCGCGCAGGTGGAGTCGCCGGCGCAGGTGTCGACCGCGTCGTAGCCGTACGACTCCAGGAGGCCGGTCTCCACCGGCGAACCGTCGGCCTGGCGCATCATCTCCCGGCGCAGCACGATCCGCTGGCGCGGGGTGGTCGTCAGATCGTGGCTGGGGCAGGTGGGTTCGCAGAAACCGCATTCGATGCACGGGTCGGCGACCGGCTCCACGGTCGGGATGGTCTTCAGGCCGCGCAGATGGGCCTGCGGGTCGCGGTCGAGCACGATCCGGGGCGCGAGCAGTCCGGCCGGGTCGATGACCTCCTTGGTCCGCCACATCAGTTCGGTCGCCTTGGGGCCCCACTCCAGCTCCAGGAAGGGCGCGATGTTGCGGCCGGTGGCGTGCTCGGCCTTGAGCGAGCCGTCGAACCGCTCCACGGTCAGTTTGCAGAAGTCGTCCATGAAGGCCGCGTAGCGCTCCACGTCGGACGGGTCGCCGGCGTCGAAGGCGAGCAGGAAGTGCAGATTGCCGTGGGCGGCGTGCCCGGCGACGGCCGCGTCGAAGCCGTGCCGGTCCTGGAGGTCGAGCAGTTCCGCACAGGCCTCGGCGAGCCGGGCCGGCGGGACGGCGAAGTCCTCCGTGATCAGGGTCGTACCGGAGGGGCGGGAGCCGCCGACCGCCGTCACGAAGGCCTTGCGTGCCTTCCAGTAGCCGGCGATGGTGCCCGGGTCGCGGGTGAAGGTGTAGTCGGCCGAGGCGACCGGCGCGACGAGTGCGAGGCCGGCGAGGACCCGGGCCGCCGCCTCCTCGTAGGCCCGCTGCCCGGCCTCGTCCGGCGCCCGGAACTCCACGAGCAGCGCGGCCGTCTCCGTCGGCAGCTCCGCCCAGTCGGAGGGCACGCCCGGCACGCTGACCGAGGCGCGCAGCGTGTTGCCGTCCATCAGCTCCACGGCGAGCGCGCCCGCCTCGGTGAACCGGGGCACGGCGGCCGCGGCGGCCGGCAGGGAGGGGAAGAAGAGGAGGGCGGTGGAGACCTTCCGGTCCAGGGGGAGGGTGTCGAAGACGACCTCGGAGATGAATCCCAGGGTGCCTTCGGAGCCCACCATCAGCCCGCGCAGGATCTCCACCGGGGTGGCTCCGTCGAGGAAGGCATCGAGCCGGTAGCCGTTCGTGTTCTTGATCGTGTGTTTGGCGCGGATCCGGGCGGTCAGCTCCGGGTCCGCCTCGATCTCCGCCTTCAGGGCCATGAGGCCCGCGCACAGCCGGGGCTCCGCGCGCGCCAGTTCCTCGTCGGCCGCAGGGTCGGCGGTGTCGACGACGGTGCCGCTCGGGAGCACGAAGGTGAGCGAGGCGACCGTGCGGTACGCGTTGCGGGTGGTGCCCGCGGTCATGCCCGAGGCGTTGTTGGCGACGACCCCGCCGATCGTGCAGGCGACGGCGCTGGCCGGGTCGGGGCCGAGCACCCGGCCGTACGGCGCGAGCGCCGCGTTGGCCCGGACGACGGTCGTGCCGGGCCGGATCCGGGCGCGGGCGCCCTCGTCGAGGACCTCGACGCCCGCCCAGTGCCGGCGCACGTCCACCAGGATGTCCTCGCCCTGCGCCTGCCCGTTGAGACTGGTCCCGGCGGCCCGGAACACCACCTCGCGGCCCTTGCCGCGGGCGTACGAGAGGACGGCGGACACGTCGTCGACGTCCTCGGCCACCACGACGACCTGCGGCACGAAGCGGTAGGGGCTCGCGTCGGAGGCGTAGCGCACCAGGTCGGAGATCCCGGACAGCACCTTCTCGGGGCCGAGGAGGGCGGCGAGCTCCTCGCGCAGGTGCTTCGGTGTGCCCCGGGCCTGGAGGTCGGGCACCCGGTCGGGCGCCGCCCGTCGTCGCGTACCGGCTCGCAGGGTCTGCGGGTTCGGCTCCCGTACGGGCATGGCCAGGGCTCCCCTCCGGCGCGACCGTGCCCCCGCTCCAGCTGCCCCGGTCTCAGCAGACGGGCTCCGGACCGCGGTCGACCAGAGCGGACAGCAGACCTCCGAGCACCTCGCGCTGATCGACGGTCAGTGGAGCCAGGATGTCCTCTGCGGCCGCCCGGCGCGCGCTGCGCAGCTCTCTCAGTGTGTCGCGGCCGGCGTCGGTGAGCTCGATCCGGACCACCCGGCGGTTGCTCGGGTCGGGCACCCGGCGCACCCGTCCGGACGCCTCCAGGCCGTCGACGAGACTGGTCACCGCGCGCGGGACGACCTCGAGCCGGGCCGCGAGGTCGGCCATCCGGGGCGGATCCGGGTAGTGCGCGACCGTCCGCAGCAGCCGGGACTGCGCGGGCGTGATCCCGACCGGCTCCAGGTGCCGCTTCTGGATGCGGTGCAGCCGACGGGTCAGCCGGAGCAGCTGCTCGGCGAGAAGGCCGTCGGGGTCGGGGGCGCCGGCGGTGCCGGGGGCGGCGGACGCGGCGGTGCCGGAGGTGGCCGGGGTGCTCATGGAGGGAACACTATCAGGACCACGTTCATTGTGAGTATAGGTAACAATGAGCTATGCTCAGACCGTACCGTCGCCGAACCCTCGTAGGAGCCCATGCGCCACCATGACGAGTCCACCTGGACGCCCCCCGCCCGAGACCCCCGAGGCCCGAGGGAGCCCGCCCAGCTGCGGCGCATCCTGCGGCTCTTCCGGCCCTACCGCGGCCGGCTCGGCGTCGTCGGCCTGCTCGTGGCCGCCTCGTCGCTGGTCTCGGTCGCCTCGCCCTTCCTCCTGCGGGAGATCCTCGACACCGCGATCCCGCAGGGTCGCACCGGGCTGCTCAGCCTGCTCGCGCTCGGGATGATCGCCACCGCCGTCGTCTCCGGTGTCTTCGGCGTCCTCCAGACGCTCATCTCCACCACCGTCGGCCAGCGCGTCATGCACGACCTGCGCACCGCGGTCTACGCCCAGCTCCAGCGCATGCCGCTGGCCTTCTTCACCCGCACCCGCACCGGCGAGGTCCAGTCCCGGATCGCCAACGACATCGGCGGCATGCAGGCGACGGTCACCTCGACCGCCACCTCCCTCGTCTCCAACCTCACCGCCGTCGTCGCCACCGTCGTCGCCATGCTCGCGCTCGACTGGCGGCTCACCGTCGTCTCCCTGCTCCTGCTCCCGGTCTTCGTCGCCATCAGCCGCCGCGTCGGCCGCGAGCGCAAGCAGATCACCACCCGGCGCCAGAAGCAGATGGCCGCCATGGCGGCCACCGTCACCGAGTCGCTGTCCGTCAGCGGCATCCTGCTCGGCCGCACCATGGGCCGTGCCGACTCCCTGACCCGGTCCTTCGCCGAGGAGTCCGAGCGGCTCGTCGACCTCGAAGTGCGCTCCTCGATGGCCGGACGGTGGAGGATGTCCACCATCGGCATCGTCATGGCGGCCATGCCCGCGCTGCTCTACTGGGCGGCCGGCCTCGCCCTCCAGGCCGGCGGTCCGGCGATATCGCTCGGCACCCTGGTCGCCTTCGTCTCGCTCCAGCAGGGCCTCTTCCGGCCCACGGTGAGCCTGCTGTCGACCGGCGTGCAGATCCAGACCTCGCTCGCCCTCTTCCAGCGGATCTTCGAGTACCTCGACCTGCCCGTCGAGATCACCGAGCCCGCCGAGCCCGTCCGCCCGGCCCGGATCTCCGGTGAGGTCACCTTCGAGAAGGTCACCTTCCGCTACGACCCCGAGGGCGAGGGCCGCCCCACCCTCGACACCATCGACCTCACCGTGCCGGCCGGCGGCAGCCTCGCCGTCGTCGGCCCCACCGGCTCCGGCAAGTCCACGCTCAGCTACCTGGTGCCCCGGCTCTACGACGTCACGGAAGGCCGCGTCACCCTCGACGGCGTCGACGTGCGCGACCTCGCCTTCGACACCCTGGCCCGGGCGGTCGGCGTGGTCTCCCAGGAGACCTACCTCTTCCACGCCTCCGTCGCGGACAACCTGCGCTTCGCCAAGCCCGACGCCACCGACGAGGAGATCGAGGCCGCCGCCCGCGCAGCCCAGATCCACGACCACATCGCCTCGCTGCCCGACGGTTACGACACCCTCGTCGGCGAACGCGGATACCGCTTCTCGGGCGGCGAGAAGCAGCGCCTCGCGATCGCCCGGACCATCCTGCGCGACCCGCCCGTGCTCATCCTGGACGAGGCGACCAGCGCCCTCGACACCCGTACCGAGCACGCCGTGCAGCAGGCCATCGACGCGCTCTCGGCGGGCCGCACCACGATCACCATCGCGCACCGGCTCTCCACCGTCCGCGACGCCGACCAGATCGTCGTCCTGGACGCGGGCCGCATCGCCGAGCGCGGCACCCACGAGGAACTGCTCGCCCAGGACGGGCGGTACGCCGCGCTGGTGCGCCGGGACGCCCGCGCATCAGAACACACGAACGTGGGAGCGGTTGTTCCCCGGAACGTGTGATCGTCCCGGATTCCGTTGCCCGACTCCCGTACGCCGTCGGATGATTACGGTGCGCAAGCGACGGGCTGCAGACCGCGACTGCGCAGTCCCACGAAAGCTCTGTACAAGGAGAAAGCACCACCATGAACGTCATCACCAACCTGCTCGCCGGCGTCCTCCACTTCCTGGGCTGGCTCGTCTGACGCCTTCGCAGGCAAGCAGTGCCCGGCGCCGCCGGTCCCCCGTCCCAGGGACCGGCGGCGCCGCCGCGTGACGGGCCTCCACGGCAGGACACCCCCGGGCTCCCCGGAATCGCCCGGGAACCGGGTTAGCGTGCAAACCATGACGTACCGGACCTGGCAGCCCGAACACCGTCGCCGCCGCACCCGGCTCACCCGCCGGGGCAGGCTCGTCGTCCTCGGCGCCCTGCTCGCCGTCGCCGCCGCGATCACCGTGCCGCTGCTGCTGCTCGGCGGGGACCCGAAGCGCCCCGTACCCGAGAAGCAGCGCACCCTGCTCATCCCGGAGGGCTGGCGCGGCGGCGAGGTGTACGCGGCCGTGGACCGCTCCCTCGGACTGCCTGCGGGCACCACCGGCAAGGCCGCCCAGGCACCGGCCACCGCACTCGCCCTGCCCGCCGCCGCCGGCGGGAACCCGGAGGGCTATCTCTTCCCGGCGACCTATCCCGTCGGCAAGGCCACCACTCCCGAGGGGCTCCTGCGCTACATGGTCGACACGGCCGTGAAGCGCTTCGGCGCCCCCGGCATCGCGGAGGGCGCCCGCCGCCACGGCATGAGCGTCCACCAGCTGGTCATCGTCGCCAGCATCGTCCAGGCCGAGGCCGACACCCCGGAGGACATGGGCAAGGTGGCGCGGGTCGTCTACAACCGGCTCGCCCAGGGCATGCCGCTCCAGATGGACTCGACCATCAACTACGCCCTGGGCAGGGACACCGTGGACACCACCCACCAGGACACCCGCATCGACAGCCCGTACAACACCTACGAGCGCCGCGGCCTGCCCCCGTCACCCATCGGCAACCCGGGCGACCAGGCCATGAGCGCGGCCGTCGCCCCGGCCGACGGGGACTGGCTCTACTTCGTCACCGTCAGGCACGGCGACACCCGCTTCACCGCCAGCTACCCCGAACACCAGGCCAACGTCGCCGACTTCAACGAACAGCGACGGGCTGCGGCGAGGTCCTGAGCAGCCGCCGGACGTCGGCGACGGCGGCGCGGCCGGCCCGGTTGGCGCCGATGGTCGAGGCGGAGGGGCCGTAGCCCACGAGATGGACGCGGGGATCCCGTACGGCCCTGGTTCCCTCGACCCGGATGCCGCCGCCGGGCTCCCGCAGCCGCAGCGGGGCGAGATGGTCGATGGCGGCCCGGAAGCCGGTCGCCCACAGGATCACGTCCGCGTCCACGGTCCGCCCGTCGTCCCAGGCCACTCCCGTCGGGGTGATCCGGTCGAACATGGGCAGCCGGTCCAGGACGCCGCGCTCACGGGCGTCACGGATGGCGTCGTTGAGCGGCAGCCCCGTGACGGACACGACGCTCTGCGGTGGCAGTCCCTTCCGTACCCGCTCCTCGACGAGGGCGACGGCGGCGCGGCCCTCCACCTCGCCGAACGGGCCCTCGCGGTAGACGGGCTCGCGCCGGGTGACCCAGGTCGTCGCGGCGGCGACGTCGGCGATCTCCATCAGGTGCTGGGTGCCGGAGGCGCCGCCGCCGACCACGACCACCCGCTGCCCGGCGAAGGCCTCGGGACCCGGGTACTGGGCGGTGTGCAGCTGGCGGCCGCGGAAGGTCTCCTGCCCCGGGTAGCGCGGCCAGAAGGGCCGGTCCCAGGTGCCGGTCGCGTTGATCAGGGCACGGGCGGAGTAGACACCCTCCGAGCTTTCGACGAGCAGCCGCCCTTCTTCACCCTCGCGTACCGAGGAGACCTCCACGGGCCGGTGCACCCGCAGCCCGAAGGTCTCCTCGTAGTCGGCGAAGTACCCGCCGATCACCTCGGAGGACGGCCGGGCCGGGTCGGCGCCGGTCAGCTCCATACCGGGCAGCGCGTGCATGCCGTGCACCTTGCCGTACGTGAGCGAGGGCCAGCGGAACTGCCAGGCACCGCCCGGCCGGGGGGCGTGATCGAGGACCACGAAGTCCCGCTCGGGCTCGAAACCGGTGCGCCGGAGGTGATAGGCCGCGGACAGCCCGGCCTGACCGGCCCCGATGACGACGACGTCGACCGACCGCACCACCCGGCCCAGGGCCCCGTGGTCGCGCCCCTCCGCGGCCCCGCGGCCCGGAACCCCGCGCTGCTCCGGCACGTCGTGTACCTCGAAATCGTTCACGATTCCACCAACAGTGAACCCCTCGGGGATCTTCCCGACCTCCCTCCCGGTTCGGATGCGGCGGCTGCCCCCGGTCGGCAGGATGGGCCCATGGCCTTCAGCACCACGATCCTCACGCTCACCACCGGCTCCACCGAGACCGTCACCGACCTCACCCGCCACTGTGAGGAGTTCCTGTCCCGCACGGCCGGGGGCCGCGACGGCCTCCTCAACCTCTTCGTCCCGCACGCCACCGCCGGCCTGGCGATCCTGGAGACGGGCGCGGGCAGCGACCACGACCTCCTCGCCGCCCTCCACCACCTCCTCCCGGCCGACGACCGCTGGCAGCACCGCCACGGCTCCCCGGGCCACGGCCGCGACCACGTCCTGCCGGCCCTGGTCCCCCCGCACGCCACGGTCCCGATCGTGGACGGCCGCCTGGAACTCGGCACCTGGCAGTCGATCTGCCTGGTGGACACGAACAAGGACAACCCGCAGCGGCAGGTGCGGCTGTCGTTCCTCGGGTAGCGGATACCGCGGGACTGTATGCGGGATTCCCGGCCGTACCAAGCGATGGCCCTGGAGGGGGCGGCGGGTGGCCAGCTCGTGTTCCGTCACGGAAAGTGTGCATGCATCACTTAATGTGATCCTCGTCCCGTCACTCTGGGCGCATGCCCGCCGTCGAGGGAGCCCCCGTGCCCCGGTTCCGGATCGCCTGCACCATCGCGGTCGTGCTGAGCCTGCTCGCGCCCACGGCCGAGGCAGCGCAGGTGCTGAATGTCGCGGCGGTCGAGGGCCGGCGCCCCTTGTCGTGGTCCGCGCCGTGGGTGCCCGACCCAGGGCGGCATCGCGGGCGGACCATCGCCTCCGATGTCCCGGTGCCGCACCGTGAGCCGGCATACCGCCCTCCAGAGGGGGCGGCTGCCACGGGCGGGGAGCGTTCGAAGGAGCCGACCGCCGCATCGGACCGCCTCGGACTGGAGAGGTTCCGCCAGTACGCGCAGGTGCCCGTAGGAGCGGGTGCCTCGCTCATGGTCGAAGGGTCGACCGGGAACACGGTCCTCGGCTGGAACCTCCTGGCCAACCCGGCACTCGGCCCAGCCGCGTTCCTGCGTCTGACGTACAACAGTCTCGACCCGGAGGCCGGCGGTCCGGCAGGGCCGGGCTGGTCGGTGGCGACGTCCACGCTGAGCAGGCTCGGGAGCCGACTGGTTTTCGGCCCGGACGAACGGGGCGGGCAGGGGCTGCCCCGCACCGTCCGGTTGATCGACGGGGACGGTACAGGGCACGTCTTCCGGCTCAGGCGGCACGGTAGCAAGGATCCGGCAGCCTGGGACTACGCCCATCCGCCCGGCGTCCATCTCTTCCTGCAGCGCACGGGCAGCCGCGACAAGGGGCGCACCTGGTCGTTCACCCGGCCGGACCGTACGCAGTTCTTCTACGGGGCCGACGGCCGTCCCGCCACCGTGGTGGACCGGAACGGCAATACGCTCCGGTTCGAGTATGACGACCATGGCAGCGGGCTCCTGCACCGGGTCGTGGACGCCTCGGGCAGAACTGTCCTGGCGCTCGATCACCTGAGGGCGGGCAGGAGGTACGACTACCTGGCGAGGGACGGCGACCGGTCCCTGCGCCGAGGACGCGTGGCGGCGGGCAGCCGTTACGAGGGCCGCCTCGCCTCGGTCACCGATGTCTCCGGACGGCGGGTCACGTTCATCTACGACGCGCGGGGGAATCTGGCCAGGATCACGGACGCGGCGGGGACCAATGCCGAGCGTTCTCTGGACATCGGCTACGTCACCGGGCCGGGCGGCCGACCTCGCCTGGACCACGTGGCGGACCCGCTGGGCCACCGTACGCACCTCTCCTATCCGTCATCTCCCGGGCGGGCGGACGGATCGCGCCGCGTCCAGAGCATCACCGACCGGCGCGGCGGTGCGACCGGCTTCCACTGGGCGGGGGCGAAGTCCGGCACCGTCATGACCGTGACGGACTCTGCCGGGCACCGCACCGCCTACACCGTGGACGATCTCGGGCGGCCGGTCCGTGCCCGCGACGCCAAGGGCGGGACCACCCGCCTCACCTGGGACGACGATCACAACGTCACCGAACTGCGCGAGGCCAACGGAGCCCGCACCACCTGGGAGTACGACCACGCCACCGGCTATCCGCTCACCGTCACCGACCCCGTCGCCAACGCGGGCGACCGGGCCTCCACCAGCCTGAGCTACCGCACCGCGCTGGGCGGCCATGTCGCCGACCTTGTCGAGAAGGTCAGTCCGGAGGGCCGCCGCTGGACCTTCGGCCATGACGCGTACGGCAATCTCATCCGGCTGACCGACCCCCGTGGGTACACGTCCCGGAACGTGTACGACTCCGCAGGGCGTCTGATGGAGTCCGTCGACGCCCGGGGCGGCAGCACGAGGTTCGCCGACTTCGACCCGACCGGCTCGCCGCGCCGCATCATCGACGCCCTCGGTCACACCACGTCGTTCCGGTACGACGCGGTCGGCAACGTCCTGTCCGTCACCGACGCCAACAAGCACACCAGCACGCATACGTACGACGTCCGCAAGCGTCCGCTGGAGTCGAGGCAGCCCATCGACCAGGCCGCCGGCCGTTACGTCGTCACACCGCCGCCCGTCTACGACCGCAACGACAACGTGCTCCGCTCCACCGCCCCGAACGGTGCCGTCACGACGGCCGCCTACGACGCGGGCGACCTGTTGGTGTCGCTGACCGAGCCCAAGGACCGGTCGCAGGACCCCGCGCGCGTCAGCACCTACGCCTACGACCCGGTCGGCAACCTCGTGCGGAGCACCACGCCGAAGGGCACTTTGACGGCGGAACCGGACGACTTCACCACGTACAGCGTCTACGACGAGGTGAACCAGCTGGTCGAGCAGCGCGACGCGCTGGGCGGCCGCGCCACGTTCCGGTACGACGCGGTCGGCAACGTCATCGAGGTGTTCGATCCTCGCACCAACGCCGGGCAGGGTTGGCGCGGGCCGACTTCGCGTGCGGTGTACGACCTCGGCCACCGCGTGATCGCCGTCACGGACCCGGCGGGGGCGACCGAACGCCGGGTCTACGACCATGACGGACTCGTCACGCGGGTCATCGACGCCCTCGGCAGCGAGACCTTGACGACGTACGACGCCCTCGGCAAGCCGGTCGAGGTCAAGGTCCCCCACAGGCGCATGGACGACGGCACCGTCGAGCACCGGACCACCCGCTACACCTACGACGAGGTCGGCAACCGGACCAAGGTCTACTCGCCGCGCGCCGTCGCCGAGGACAAGGAGTCCTTGGCCGACGTCTCCGTCTTCGACGCTGTCGGCCGCTTGGTCGAACGCCGTCTGCCCCATGACCCCTTGCATCCCAGGGTCAGGAAGCCCGACATCCTCACGTACGCCTATGACCCGGTCGGTCGTCTCACAAAGACCACCACACCGGCTTCGCAGGGCAGCCCGGGTTCGCCCAACAGCCATGTCACCGCCTACTTCGACAACGGCTGGGTGAGGTCGAGCACCGACCCCTGGAACATCCGCACGTCGTACGACTACGACCCGGTCGGCAACCAGACCAGCCGCACGCTCACAGGCGACGGCGACTCCACCCGCTTCATGCGCTGGCAGTACACGCTCGACGGCCGCGTCCTGAGCCGCACGGACCAGGGCACCCCGGCCGGCTCCGACACCGTCCTCGTCGACGACGCCGACCTCGACCGTACGACCGCCACTGGTACCTGGGAGCCCGTCCCCGCGAGCGGGTGGGGCGACCGCCACCTCCGTCACGCCGCAGGCACCGGCTCCGACACCGTCACCTGGACCACCCAGATCCCCACCAAGGGCGCCTACGAGGTCTTCGCCCACGTTCCGGCCGGCGCGACGGCCGAGAACGCCGCCTACACCGTCGAACACGACAAGGGCACGGCAAGGGTGACCGTCGACCAGAGGAAGGCCGCCGGCAGCTGGAAGTCACTCGGCCGCTGGACCTTCGAAGACGAGACGACCCGGCGCATCACGCTCACCGACGAGGCGGACGCCCCCGTCCTCGCCGACGCGATCAGGCTCGTCCGCGACAACCCTGGCGTCGAGAAGGACCGCAAGGCGTTCACTTACGCCTACGACCCCGACGGCAACCTGACCAGCGTGCAGGACGCGAGCCCCGGAGCCGCGACCGCGAAGTACACCGTGACGTATGACGGGATCAACCGCCCGAGGACCATCGACGAGTACGCGGCGAAACCCGACACCGACGCCCGCCACACCACCACCTACGCATACGACCCCAACGGCAACATCACCGAGCGGACCTACGACACCGAGAAGGCCACGTACACATACGACGAGCGCGAGCTGCTCCGGACCTCCGTCACCGAACCGGAACCCGGCCAGGGCAAGGCGACCACCACGACCTTCACGTGGGACCTCATCGGCCGACTGGAACAGCAGGTCAAGGACAACGGCAATGTCCTGCGCCACGCGTACTACCTCGACGGCCTCCAGCAGAAGACCGAGGAGCTGAAGTCCGGAGGCACGCTCGTCGCCCGACACGAGCTTCAGTACGACCCGAACGGCAACCGCTCCCGCGACATCGCCCGCACCATGAGCGCCGACGACCACGGCGACTACCTCGACGTCACCTCCCGGTTCACCTACGACCCCCGCGACCGCATCGAGAAGGTCATCAAGACGGACGGCGGAAGAGAACGCACCGAGCTCTACGAGCACGACGGCAACAACAACGTCGTCCGCCAGACCGTCGAGCGCCGCACCGACCTCACATACGACCGCGACCGCCTCGTCACCGCGAGCACGGCCGGTGTCACTGCCTCCTACCACTACGACCCGTACGGCCGCCTCAGCCGCATCACGCAGGCCGGCCATCAGGCCGAGAAGTATGTGTACGACGGCTTCGACCGCGTCATCGAGCACCACGCCCCCACCGGCATCGGGCATCAGACCTCCCGCACCACCTACGCCTACGACCCGCTCGACCGCCGCGTCACCACGACGGCGAAGGGCAGGACGACCACCACCCACTACCTCGGCCTCACCGACCAGGTCCTCACCGAGGTACGCGCCGGCAAGATCCACGCCCGGTACGAATACGGCCCGGACGGACAACGGCTCTCCCAGACACGGCCGAAATCCGAGACCGACGACACGCGGGAGACGACCTTCTTCGGCTACGGCCCCCACACGGACGTCGAAACCCTCACCGACGAGAGCGGCAACACCAAGGCCACCTACGGATACACGGCCTACGGCCAGGATGACGAGAAGTCATTCACCGGAATCGACAAACCGGATGCCACCCATCCGGACAAAGAGCCGTACAACGCCTACCGCTTCAACGCGAAGCGCTGGGACGGAGGCTCCAAGACCTACGACATGGGCTTCCGCGACTACAGCCCCGGTCTGAACCAGTTCCTCTCCCGGGACATGTACAACGGGGCCCTGGCCGACCTTCGCCTGGCCACCGATCCGTGGACGGCGAACCGCTACGCCTTCGCGGGCGGCAACCCGGTCAGCAACGTGGAGCTCGACGGGCACGATTTCTTCGACTTCCTGGAGGACGTCGGCGAGGTCGCTCTGGACACCCTTGAACTCGCAGCCGACGTCGCGGAGGGCGTTCTGGGCGCCGCCGCCGTGGTAGGCGGCGGGCTGCTGATCGCGGGCGGTGCCGCGGCCTGCGGGCTGAGCGTTCCGCTGCTCGCGACCGGTGTCGGCGTGCCCGTGACGGCGGGGTCGTGCGCCGCCGGTGCGGGCGGTGCGGCCGCCGGTGTCGGTCTTGCGGGCCTCGGGTTCGGCATGGTGATGCACGGTGGGTCCGAGTTCGGCTCCGACCTCAACCGCATGCTGTCGGAATCCGGAGGCGGATCACCGGGGAGTCCGGACCCTCATTTCGAACGGCTTCGTCCAGCGGAGCGTGAAACCCTCCAGAGGGCGCAGCAGAAGTATCCGGACTTGAATCTGAAGGCGGCAGCCGACGAGCGGGACGGCGAGTACATCGACAGCCTCGGCCGCACTTATGACCAGATCGGCAATCCGGAGGCATCGAAATTCTGGGAGCGCCCCGGTGCTCCGCAGAAGTTCTATCGGTCGATCGACGGTCACTTGAACAAGTCGATGGACTTCACGCTGATCGACCTCACGGGTTTCAGTGAGAAGTCGAAGTCCGATATTGCCGGCTATGTCGACGCGCTCCCGCCTTCGCTGCGGGAGAAAATCGTCAGGATTGGATTCTGAATGGCGGCACTTGTCTTCGGCGATGAAGACAGCGCGACGATGCGAAACGCTGTATTTCGCCTGATCCTTTCGAGGGTCGATCGACTCCTGGTGGATCCGGCCGACCTGGAGGAGGTCGAGCTGGCCAGGGCGATCGGCTCGGTGTCATTCAATGAACTAGAACCCGCTCCGAGGCGGCGAATCGCCATCGCCATTCTGGAGGCGCTGCATCAGTTGAGGTCGGATGTCTCCTCCGAGGCCGAGCTTGAGGAGCCGGTTCTCCCCGGTATCGACGTCAAGCTCGACGAGCTGATCAGGTTCATGGAAACCCACCTCACGGAGTCTGATGTCGAGCCGTCGAAGTGACGGAGACAGCGAGAGACGGAGAGAAGCCAGAATGTTCAGAATCTTCACTGCCTCGGTCGGGGTTGCCGTGTTGACCTTGACCCTCCCGGTGGCCGCCGAATCCAGTCCGTCCCGCCAAGAAGCTTCCGTGATCGTCGATGGGACACGGCAGGTTGTCTATGTGACTTCTGGGCCGGTCGCCAACACGCTGTCCACATACGACTTCGACGGCAGGCTGCGCAGAACACTCACCACGCAGCAAGGCGCCTCCGGACTCGTCCTGAGCGAGGACGGCAAGACGCTGTACGTTGCCCTCGCCGCCGGCGACGCCATCTCCGCCATCGACACCGAGACCTTCACCGAGCGGACGCGCTACGCCACGGGCGCCCACACCTGCCCCGCTCACCTCACCCGTATCGGAGCGGACATCTGGTTCGGCTACGGATGCGATGCCTGGGCAGGAGCCGTCGGACGGCTCGACACCTCTCAGGAACCCGCGAAGGTGTCGCTCGACGCGCAGGTGCCGCCCGACCAGATCAAGGAGGACCCCAAGCGGTTCGAGCGGCCGCCGCTCCTCGAAACCGGCGGGACGGTGACCAGGACGTTGGTCGCGAGCCAGCCCCACATCAGCCCCGTGAATGTGCGCGTGTACACGGTGAAGGACGGCGCGCTCGTCCCAGGCGTACGGGACGACCGGGGCGGGAGCAACCTCACGGACCTCGCCGTGAGCCCGGACGGAGCCACGCTCTTCACCGCTGCCGGATCGCAGGACCACATCGAGGGATTCGCCACCTCGGACCTGTCCGGGAAAGGTGCCTGGTTCACCGAGCAGGCGCCCACCGCCCTGGCCGCAGCCCCTGACGGCACGTACCTGGCCAACGGGACCCGCACCGCGCGGTCCGATGGCGCGACGGTCGTGCTGGAGCCGCTCGTCGCCGGCGTCGAGGCGATCTCGTACCGGCTCCCCAAGGGCAAGCGGCTTGCCGACCGCGGGCTGGCGTGGTCGGCGGACGGGACGGCGCTCGCGATCATCGCCCAGGACGGCAAGGATGCCGGCCCTGCCGTGTACGTGGTGAGGCCGGGTGAGGCGGAACGCGGAGGCGTAGGCTGAGGGTTGCCATAACGGAGGTTGGTGGACACGAACAAGGACAACCCGCAGCGGCAGGTACGGCTGTCGTTCCTCGGGTAGCGGCCGATACCCGTACCGCCGAGGAAGGACCCCGGCCGTACGGAACGGCTCGTTCTCAGCGCGGTGGCGCGAAGCGGCGGAGCGTGTCGGTCTTGCGGTCCGCCAGCCAGAACGAGCCGTCTTCCAGGGGCACCAGGGCGCTCAGTTCTTCGGCGTCCGGGACCGGCCACAGGGTCATGGCGCCCTTGGTGGTGAGGCGACCGAGGCGGTGGTCGGTGGTGAACCAGAGGGATCCGTCGGGACCTGCCACGATGGCGCTCGGGTGGGTGGCCTGCGGGATCGGATAGCGGTTCAGGGTGCCGTCGGTGCCCAGGCGGTTGATGCTGCCGAGGCCGGTGAACCACACGGCCTGGTCCGGCCCGCTGACGAGGGCGCCCGGGACCGAGCCCGCCGGCAGCGGCCACTTGCGGTACTTCCCGTCGACGGTGAGGCGGCCGATGCCTTCGCGCTCCTTCGCGTCGTACTCCTCGCGCTGGGTGAACCACACCGCGTCGTCCGGCCCCCGGGTCATGGCGCCGACGGCGAACTGCGTGTTCAGGCGCGTGATCCGTGCCGGTCCCCGCTTCGTGTCGACCCGGCTGAAGACCTTGCGTCCGTCGGCGGAGTGTTCGTACCAGATGGTGCCGTCCGGCCCGAGGGCGAGCGCGTCCGGCCAGCCGGGTACGCCGTCCCCCTCGCCGGGGCCGTTGCCCTGCGACGGCCCGTCGTTCCACCAGGTGAACGTCCCCGACCGGCTGAGGTGCCCCAGCTGGTCGCCGGCCGCGTACCAGATCCCGCCGTCGGAGGACGGGGCCAGATCGTAGGGGCGGGGAGCGAAGCCCTCGCCGCGCGGCAGCGGATGCTGGGTGACCTTCCCCGACGGGGCGACCTCGGCGATCGCCGCCAGCGACGGCTCGGCGACCCACAGCGTTCCCTCCCGGGTCATCAGCAGGTCAGCGGGCCCCGCCTTGGGCGGAAGGCGGATCACCGCAGGGGCGGAGGGGGCCGCTGCGGTGGGGCGCGCGTCCGTACGGCCGCCGGAGCCGGCGGACTCGCAGCCGGTCGCCGCGAGCACCACCGCCATCGCGGCAGCGGCCGTTCTACTCCCCGCACCGCAGTGACGCCGGAGCCGGCGTGTCCATGTGCTGTTCCCAGTCATGGGGCCGCAGTTCACGGCCGGCGGTCGCGCAGACCGTTCGGATCCAGTCACGGGGGTCGAGCCTCCATTGGATGAGCGTTCCGAACCTGTCGGTGATAGGGCCGTCGGCCGCGGGGGAGTCGGTCTCGGAGTAGTCGGCCTCGGTGGCGGTGACCAGCCCGGTGCCGTCCGGGGTGAGGGCGAGGCCGGTGGAGTTCGCGAAGTTGTGCTCGGGCAGGGGGAGAGCGCCGAGGCCGGTCTGCGAGGCGCGGTCGAGGAGGCGGACGGTCTGGTCCTCGACGGTGGTGCCGGCCAGCAGCCTGCCGTCGGTCACCGGACCCACCGCGGGGTCGTCCACGCCTTCCGCCGTGCCGAGCCGACGGTCGCCGGAGGCGGACCACACCTCGATGGTGCCGCTGTCGTGCTGGATCAGCAGGTGGTCGCCACTGTAGACGAGGCCACGGGCCCCGGCCGCCGGGAGCGTGCGCACACCGCCGGAAGCCGTGCTGATCACGTGCACCCGCACCGTGCCGTGGGCGTCGAGGACGGGCTCCTCCAGTACCGCCGCGTACGAACCCCGTTCGTGGAGCGCCACCTTGGTGGTCGCCGGATGCCGGTATCCGTCCGCGGTCGGCGCCATCGACCGCGGACCGTCCACCTTCCGTAGCGGCTTTCCCGACTCCGCGTCCCGGAACCAGACGGTGCCGGACATGTGCACCTCGGCCACCTCACGGCCACCGGGCAGGTACCGCGCCAGCGCCGGGGGATCGGACAGCCCCAGCGGATTCGGCACGGGGGGCCAGGAGCCGGCCGGCCGCCACGTCCCGCCCCGCGCAAGGCCCTGCGCGCTGCCGTCCGGCGCCAGCACGGTCAGCAGACTGCTGTCCGGCCGCCACACCAACGCCGAGAACTCGGGGATCCGCATCGTGCCTTCGAGGCCGCGCGGCTTCGTGCCCGGCGGGCCCAGCCGCGACAGGGACAGTCGGGTGCCCAGGCCGTCGAGGACCGCCGCGTCCTGCCCGTCCGGGGCCACCGCCACCTGCGGCGCCGCACAGCTCAGACAGGAGCCGGGGATGTCGGCCTTGCTCTCCCAGGCGATCCGGGTGTGCTGCCGCAGGTCCCACAGGGTCAGCGCGTCCGAGGAGGCCGACAGGAGTCGGTCGCCGCCGGAGCCGAGGAAGGCGAGGGCGTTCGCCGACACCGGCCCGGCACCCGGCAGCGCCAGCGGACCGGAGCCCTTCTCCGCCGGCCTGTGCGTCCGGCTCACCCGCAGCGTCGAGCCGATGGCCACCGCCACGTGCGTGCCGCCCCGGCTGACCGCGAGCGCGGAGGGCAGCCCCGGCTCGGTGTCCGCGACCAGTCCCGGCTCGTCGATGTCGGGCCTGCCCTGGGAGGGCCAGACCGGCAGCGGGGAGCTCTTGTTGCTGTAGGTGAAGTGGCTGCCGTCCGGGGCGAGTGCCGCCGCCGCGTTGTGCACGCCGAAGCCGAGGGTGCTGCCGGCGGTGTGCCGGAGCCGCGGCACGGAGACGCGGTTCCAGCTTCCGTACGCGAACTCGACGACCACCAGCTCGTCGTCCCCGTCGAAGGCGAGGGCGGAGGGTGCCGAGGAGGACATACCGGCGAGTTCCAGGTGCCCGGTGCGACCGGAGACCCGGTCCAGTACCGACAGCGTGCCCCGGACCTCGGACACCGGGGACTCGGAGGCTACGGCGACGAAGCGGCCGGACGGGGAGACCGCGACCGCCGTCGGGGTGTGTCCGTGGGGCAGGCGGGGCGCCGCAGCGTCTTCTCCGGCCGTCCAGACGCTGACCGTCCGGTCGTCGGAGGCGGCCACCACCCGGCCGTCGGCATCCGAGGCGACGGTCTCCACCGGACCGGGCAGGCGCCCCAGCCGCCGGTGGTGTCCGGTGAACCGCCCGCCCTCCAGGTCCCACGTCTCCACCTCGCCGCCGCGGCTTCCGGTGAGCGCCCTCCCGCCGTTCTGCGACGCCGCCACCGCCGAGACGGTACCGGCGGCCCGTACCGAGGCGGCCAGATGCGGGCTTGCGGTCACCGCGCGGAACAGCGCCTTCCGGGTCTGCGGGTCGGCATGCTGCCGGTACGCCCGCTCGGCGAACAACCCGGCCAGCGTGACGTCGGTGGAAAGCAGGTCCTCCGACACCTCCGCCATCCTGTGCGCCTGCGCCACCCGCTCCCGGGCCGCGGCCTCCCGGTGGTGCACCACCCCTCCGGACGCCACCATCGCCGACACCAGAACCACGGCGGTGACCAGGCGGCCGGTACGGAACCGGCGGGCGTAGCGGTCGGCCTCGCGGAGCGTCTCGGCGAACGTCACGTCCGCCGGCTCGGGTGCGTGCGCCACATCGTGCCGGTTCGCGGCGGGCGCCACCAGGCGCAGCCCCTTGCGGCGGGCCGCCAGCAGCTTGTCCTCCATGCCGCTGACCCCGTCCAGACGCTCGCCGTGCCCCAGCGCACCGGTCACCGCGGTGCGCGGGCGCAGGCCGTAGAACACGCCGCGCAGCCAGGCCACGCTGGGCCGCCGCCGCTGCGGATACCGCAGGAGTTCCCGCAGTCCCAGCGCGAAGGCGGCTCCCAGTGAGGGGCCTTCGACCCGGGTGGGCGAGCGGTCGGTGAACACCAGACGCCACAGCACACAGCGCGCCCCCCGGCCACGGCCGGCCACCGCCCACGCCCGGCCCAGCGCGGTCGCGAACTGACCGTCCGCGTTGCGCAGTCCGGTCATGTACCGCGGATCGGGGTAGAGACCGGGCGGCCCGGCGGGGAACTCGCGCAGCTCCAGCACGCCGGTGGCGCCCGCCTCGCCACGGCGTTCCGTTTCGCCGAAGACCACCGGGACCTGGACCCGTCGGCCCGGCTTGCAGCCCGCCATCAGCAGGACGGCGGTCACCAGCATGCTGTCCGGTGCCGGGGACACCTGCCCGGGCAGGTGCGGGATGCGTTCCAGTACGGCGTCGAGACGTGCGGCGACCGATCCCGGCACGGCCTCCAGGCCGCGGCCGGACGCTTCCACCGGTCCGGGCGCGGCTCCGGCGGACAACAGGCCGGAGGCCGCCCACAGGGCGCGTATTGAGACCAGCGCCTCGTCCTGGTCCGGCGGGGAGGCCAGGGCGCGGGCCAGGAGCAAGGCGTGCCGGGCGGGGGTGAGGACGAGGGGCTCGCCGTCCGGGGCGTTGGCGTCGATCCAGTCCGCCAGGGCTTCGGCGGGCCCCTCCGACAGCCAGGCGGGGTCGGTGCGGGCCGCCTCGCTGCAGGACTTCCACCACAACCGTCGCTCGCCCAGGAGCTCGTGGACCGCCGCCTGCGGGGCGGATTCGCGCAGGACGGTGTCCAGAGCGGTGCGGTGGATGCCCCCGACCGCTGTCACAGCGCGCCTTCGATGGCGTCGCGTACCCCCTGGCCCGTGCGTTCCCCGACCCGGCGCCATGCGTCCCGAGTCGCTTCGTTCAGCGCGGCGCGGACGGAGTCCGCGACGGTGGCGGAGGGCCAGTCGGGGTTCCCGGGGACGGGTGCCGGCCCGCCGGCCCGCCAGGTCGATCCGGCCGTGAAGCCGGTGAGGCGGACGAACGAGGCCGCGGCGCCGTAACGGGAAGGGGACACGGGAACGAGGAGGGTGTGCTCCTCGCCGTCCGGCCGCGTGTACGTGACGGTGGCCAGCTCCGGTGGGCCCCCGGTGTCGCGTATGACCAGCTCGAGGGCGTACTCGGACGTCTGGTCGCCGGTGCGGTGCAGGACGAAGACCGCGCGGCCGTCGGGGGAGGAGGCCTTCAGGACCACCGTGTCGTCGCCGGAAGCGGTCAGCGCGCCGGCCGTGGGAAGCGGGGGCAGGGCGAACCAGGCCCCGGCGGCACGGGCGGTCTGCGGGCGTGGCGTGGGCGCGAGGCGGAGGGCCGTGTCCGGCACGTGCCCGGGGTGCGGGGGGAGGCTGATCCCGGTGAAGGAGGCCCGGACGCGCTGCCACAGCGTGTACCCGGCGCGGCCGCGCTCCGTTAGGCGCGGGGACGTGCGGCGGCCGGTGGTGAAGGACGACCAGGAGCGCCGGACGACCGATCCACGCGTCATGGGCCTGCCTCCCCGGCGGTGGGCGAGGGAGAGGCCGGACCGGTGGGAGCGGCCGGCGCTGTGGGCGCGGCAGGCGTAGCCGCGGCAGCGGGGGTAGGAGGCGCGGTCGCTGCGGCGGATGTCGCCGGTGTCGCCGGTGCCGAGGGTGCCGCGGGCGCTGCTGGTGCCGAGGGTGCCGCCGGTGCCGCGGGCCCGGCAGGTGCGGGCGACGCCCCTGCCCCTGCTTGCGCAGCCGCGTCGGGAGTGGCGCCCAGCTGCAGTGCCTCGGTGACGGTCGTGGCGCTCCCCATCTGGGCCAGCACCGCAGGCGCCGAAGCCCCCACCGCGACCGCCGCGAGCATGCCGCCCAGCTCACCGTGGAGCAGCCACCCCGCGGCGCAGCCCAGCACCACCCGGAACAGCGCCGCCAGCGAATCCGCCGGCACATCGACATACGCACCGAGCTTCGGCAGCGCCTCGGCAGCCACCCGCGCCGCATGACGCGCCTGCTGCCAGGCATGCAACCGCCCGAACGTCACGACGGCCTCGACCACCAACCCGCCGCCGGCGCCGTACAGCGCGCCCTCGGCTCCCGAAAGCATCCGACCTCCTCGATGCGAGCCCGCACGCCGCAACGCCTGCCGCGACAGCCGAATCTAGCGAGGTATCAGTCGAACTGACCGCGCGTGGAGGGAAGTTCCGCCCTCTCGTGCGGAACATGGCCGGATCGGTACGGGCAGAGCCCTGCCGCGGGCGGTCCCGCCTCCGGCGCGCCGGCGCGGTGAGGTCCGTGAACGGCCGTGGCGCCCCGGCCCCCCCACACCGGGGGGGCGCGGGGCCGCGGGGGGGGGCCTCCCCAGGGTATAACAAAACACGCCCCCCCGGCGGC